>CAYNOM010000688.1:0-3902 GCA_964398415.1 uncultured Polyangiales bacterium
TCGAGGGCCGAGGCCATGCGACCGGGCTTGCCGTGGTCGACCTCCCAGGGCTGCTCGGCGCCGGGGATGCGCAGGTTGGAGACCGTGAAGCCGACGAGACCCGCCTTGGGCTTGGCCCCGCGGCCCGTGGCACCCTCGTCGCGAATCTCGCCGCCCGAGCCGGTCGAGGCGCCGGAGTAGGGCGAGATGGCGGTCGGGTGATTGTGCGTCTCGACCTTCATCAGGATGTGCACGTCCTCGGGGTGCGAGCCGTAGACGCGGGTGTCGGGGTCGGGGAAGAAGCGGCCCGCGCGCGATCCGGAGATCACCGCCGCGTTGTCCTTGTAGGCGGACAAGACGCCTTCTGGGGCCGCCTCCGTGCTGCGCCTGATCATGCGAAACAGCGAGTCTTGTTGTGGCTCGCCATCGATCACGAACTCAGCGTTGAAGATCTTGTGTCGGCAGTGCTCGCTGTTCGCCTGCGCGAACATCATGAGCTCCACGTCCGTGGGATCGCGCCCCAGCTTCTCGTAAGCCTCGACGAGGTAGTCGATCTCGTCGTCGGACAGGGAGAGGCCCATGGCGCGGTTCGCCTCGACGAGGGCCGGCTTGCCGAGGGCTCGGAGCTCCACCGTGGCGAGGGGCTTCGGGGTGTGATGGGAGAACAGGGCTTCGGCGTCCTCGAGTCGCGACAGCACCGTCTCCGTCATGCGATCGTGGATGGCCTGGGCAAGCGCCTCTTGGTCCTGCACGTGGCCGGCGAAGGTCCAGTGGATGCCACGCTCGATGCGCACGACGCTCGTGAGGCCGCACAAATGCGCGATGTCGGTGGCCTTCGACGAAAACGGCGAGATCGTGCCGATGCGCGGGACGACGACGAGGCTGTGGCCCGTGACCTCTTCTTCGTCACGGCGTGGCCCGTACTGGAGCAGGCGCTCGAGCACCGCTCGGTCTTCGGCAGAGAGCTCGCCGCGCACCTCGACGAAGTGCACGAGCTTGGCCGAAACGCCGCGAATGCCGGTGTTGTGGGCGCAAATCCTGAGGACGCGCTTCTGAAGGCGCGCGGGCGAGAACGCGTGGGAGCCGGGCACGATGAGCATGGCCCAAGCATGGCTCCTCCCCGTCCATCGCGAAAGTCCATGGTTTCTGATATCATCGATAAGCAAAACCGATGAGTCGTCTGCCCGAAATCCACACCGAGCGCCTCCGCACCTTTCTAGCCGTGGTGCGCGAGCAGGGGTTTTCGCGCGCGGCACGGGCCCTCGGTCAGTCGCAGTCGTCGGTGAGCCAGGCGGTGCTCTCGCTCGAGCGTGAGCTCGGAGAGCCCCTCTTCGTACGCGACGGACGCCGCACCCACCTCACCCAGGCCGGGCGCGTGATGGCCCAGCACGGAGAGCGTGCGTTCCGCGAGCTCAGGCGCGCCCAGGAAGAGCTGTCGCTGCTCAAGCAGCTGCGTGCGGGCACGCTCGTCGTGGGCACGAGCGACACCCTCGCGACCTATCTCTTGCCACCCGTGTTCGCCGCCTTTCGTGCGCGTTACCCCGACGTCGAGCTAAGGCTCGACAATCGTCCCTCGCCGCGTGTGGCAGCGCGCGTGGTGGCCCACCGTGCCGACGTGGGCATCGTGTCGTTGCCGTTCCCCGCATCGCTCAAGATTGCGGGGCGACCGCTCACCGAGCTCTTGCGGATCATTCCTCTCGTCTCGCAGCGCGAGGTCGCGGTGTTTCCGAGTGCTCACGCGCTCGCGCGGCGTCGCAAGATCAGCATCGAAGAGCTCGCCGCCGAGCCGCTCTTGCTCCTCGACCGCACCACCTCGACGCGCGCCCTGCTCGAAGCCCAGTTTGCCGAGCTTGCGCGGCCCCCGCGCGTGGTGATGGAGACGAGCAGCGTGGAGGTCGTGAAGCGCTACGTGACACTCGGCTTCGGGGTGTCGGTGATTCCCGAGATGGCCGTCTCGCGCGAGGTGGAGGCGGGGCTCTTGTGCGCGCGTCCGCTCGTGGGGTCGCGCCCGCGCGAGGTCGCCTTGGTCACCTCCACGGCCGGCCCCCTATCGCACGCGGCGCGTGCCTTCATCGAGGTCGCCGAGGAGCACGTGTCGCCGCCACCCAGCGCTGATCAGCGTGCGACGAAGAGAGGCTCGCCCAGGGCGACCTGAGCGCGCGCGGCGGCGGTGTTCCACTCGGCGAGGGCATCGACCCACTTGGCGCGCGCGTTGGCGGCGGTCTCTTCGCGCAGATTGACGAAGAGCAGGGTGGTGGCGCCGAGCTCGAAGGACGTGCGCTCGCCCTCCGCGAGTGTCTCCGCGGCTTCGACCGCACCTGAGGCCGCCTCCACCTTTTCTTTCGCCGCGCGCAGCGCCGAGTAGGCATCGCGCACCTCGTAGCTGATCTTGTCACGGGCGAAGCTCGCCTTCTCTTCGAGGGCGCGCAGCTTGAGCTCGAGCGCGTCGCGCTTGCCGCGGGCCTTGCGCAGCGGCAGGGGCCAAGAGAGCTTTGCGCCCACTTCCACCACGGTGGGCCGTCGGCTTGGGCGCAGCGCTTCGGGTTCGTCACCGAAGTCGCGTGACACTTCGCCGTAGACGTCGAGGCGCGGGTTCACCTGATTGTCTGCAAGCTCGACGTCGACGGACGCCGCACGCAGCGCCGCCTCGTAGGCATCGAGCTCGGGCCTCATCTCGAGGGCACGGGCCATGGCGTCGGCGTCGGCAGGCAACTGCGGCGTCGGCGCTTCCATGTTCGGAGGCAGCTGGCTCGCGTCGACGACGCGCGGCGAGCCGTCTGGATCGCGCAGGAACAGCGACAAGATGTAGGAGCTCTTCTCGAGATCTCGACGCGCAGACACCAGGCGCTGGGTGCGCTCGAAGATGGCGCGCGCGTTGTCGACGTTGTCGATCGGGGGGCGCGAGCCGAGTGCGACCTTACTCTCGACCTGGGCCTGTCGAATCTGTGCGAGCTTCAGCAGGCCTTCGGCGATCGAGAGTCGTGCCCCCGCAGCGCGCCAGGCGAAGTAGGCGCTCGCCGCCTCGAGCTGCAGCGACAGGAGCAGCGCACGAACGTCGGCATCGGCCACCTCGACCTCGGCGCGCGCGCGGGCCACACCGGCGCGACGTTCATCGATGGCGCGGTTCTGCAACAATGGAAGCAAGAGACCGCCGCGCACCTCACCGTGCTCCAAGGTCGCGAGCTCGCCGTAGTAGTCGGGGATGTTGCCCGTGCCCAGGCGATAGCCCGCGTAGAGCGACGCGCCGAGCATGGGCGTGGGCTGCTCGAGCGTCGCATCCACGTGGGTGGTGTCGTAGTAGCCGAGCACGGCAGACTTGCCTTCGACACCCAGCTTGGGATCGAACTCACCCTGCGCGGAGCGCACCAGGGCGCGCGCGGCTTGCGCGGAGCGCACCTCGGCAAGGAGTAGCGGGTGATGCTGTTCGACCGATGCCAGCACCTCCTCGAGCGTGAGCTCGGCTCGCGCGTCGGCCGCGATCAGCAAGGAGGCGGCGAGCACGAGCCACCTCATGGCTTCTTTCCCTTGGCACTCTCGTGTCCTGGCGGGGCCTCGAGCATCGGCGGAAAGCCGTTGAAGCGACGCCACAGCTCGAAGCCCACGCTCACCTGCTCGAGCAGGATCCAGCCCTTCACCTGGACGCCCTGGCGCAGAAAGCGCGCCGTGGGCCACGGCTCATCGTCGGGATCGGGCAGGATCACCGCGCGGAAGTTGCCCTTACCGTCGTCGTGCGGATCGACGAAGGCGACGGTGCCCCCGAAGGTGCCGACGGCGACCGAGGGCCAACCCGAGAACTGCACCGCCGGCCAGCCCTCGAACTGCAGCCGCACCTTGCGGCCTTCCGACACGAGTGAGGCATCGTTGCCATCGATCCAGATCTCGGTGGCGCGATCCTCGGTGCTCGGGACGATCACGGCGAGGGG
>CAYNOM010000689.1:0-3900 GCA_964398415.1 uncultured Polyangiales bacterium
CGTCACCGACCATGGAAGCATCGCGTGTGAGGTCGTCGTCAACTGCGCCGGCATGTGGGCGCGTCAGCTCGGTGAACGCTCGTCGGTCAACATCCCACTTCAGTCTGCAGAACATTACTATCTGTTGACCCAGCCCATCGAGGGCATCGATCCCGCGTGGCCGGTGCTCGAAGATCCCGCCTCCCATGCCTACTTTCGCGAGGAAGCGGGGGGCCTCATGCTCGGTCTGTTCGAGCCGGTGTGCGCACCGTGGCGCGTCGAGGGCGTTCCCGAAGACTTCTCCTTCGGGTCGCTGCCGCCCGATTGGGAGCGCATGACGCCCTACCTCGAAACTGCCATGAAGCGCGTGCCCATTACCTTCGAGACCAGCGTGAAGAAGCTATTCTGCGGGCCCGAGAGCTTCACGCCAGACCTCGCCCCCATCGTCGGCGAGGCACCCGAGCTCAAGAACTACTTCGTGGCTGCGGGGCTCAACTCGATCGGCATTCTCACGGGAGGGGGGCTCGGTCGTGTGCTCGCCCACTGGATCATCCACGGGCGCCCCGACGTCGACGTGACCGGCATGAACATCGATCGGCTGCACCCCTACCAGGCGACGCCGGAGTATCGCGCGACACGCACGGTGGAGTCGCTCGGCATGGTGTACCAGTGTCACTATCCGACGCGCTCGATGCAGAGTGCGCGGGGCGCGAAGCAGTCGGCCTACCACGACCGACTCGCTGCGCGCGGGGCAACCTTTCGGGATGTGAGCGGTTGGGAGGGCGCCGACTGGTATGGGCCGAAGGGGACCGAGCCCAAGGTCGACCCGCTCTCCTGGGGCAGACAGAGTTGGTTTCCCTACTGGGAGGCGGAGCACCGCGCCGCGCGCGAGGGCGTGGTCGTGATGGACATGTCGTTCATGGCCAAGTACCGCGTCGAGGGGCGCGATGCGGGCCCTTGTCTCGAGCACATCTCGGCCAACGAGGTGAATGGGCCCTCGGGGCGCATCACCTACACCCAGTGGCTGAACGAAGGCGGGACGATCGAGGCCGACCTCACGGTGACGAAGCTCGACGACGAGAGCTTTTGGATCGTGGCCTCGGACACGGCGCATCGGCATGCGCTCACCTGGCTGAAGCGGCACATCCCCGACACGGCGCGCGCGTTCGCGAGCGACGTGACCTCCGCGTACGCCCAGCTCAACGTGCAGGGACCACGCTCGCGCGAGCTCATGCAGCGCGTGACGCGCGCCGACCTGTCGAATGCGGCGTTTCCCTTTCGCGCCGCGCGCGAGATCGACATCGGCTACGCGCGCGTTCTGTGCGTGCGCATCACCTACCTCGGCGAGCTTGGCTACGAGTTGTACATCCCCACCGAGCAGGCCGTTCACGTCTACGATCGCTTGATCGCGGCGGGCGAGCCCCTGGGCCTCGCCCATGCCGGACTCAAGGCGCTCTCGAGCTTGCGCATGGAGAAGGGCTACCGCGACTACGGGCACGACATCGACAACACCGATTCTGTGCTCGAGACGGGCCTCGGCTTTGCGGTGAAGCTCGACAAGCCCGGAGGCTTCATCGGGCGCGATGCAGTGGCGCGCATGAGGGATGAGGGGAAAAGCAACCGGGCGCTCGTCCAGGTGCTGCTCACCGATCCGGAACCCATGCTGTTTCACGCGGAGATCGTGTATCGCGATGGCACAGCCCTCGGCTACATCCGCGCCGCATCCTATGGCCACACCATCGGCGGCGCCGTGGGCCTTGCGATGATCCGTGCCGACGAGCCCATCACCTCCGAGTTTCTCGCGGCCGGCAGCTGGGAGGTCGACGTCGCGGGCAGGCGTCATGCGGCGAAGGTGTCGCTCAGGCCGCTCTACGATCCCAGCATGGCGCGCATCAAGGCATGAGCCGACCCTTCCACCCGCGCGCACCTCCGATTATGCTGAGGGGCCAAGCCCCGGCGGAAAGGTCGAGCGAGCCAGTATATGCCCCCCCTTACCGTCGCTACCGTCGCTGGTCTGCGTACAGTCTGTCTGCTCGTGGGTCTGTCGCTCACCTGCGCGCATGCCGCCGCGGACGAGCCCGTGTCCGTGCTCGAGCCGCTGCCAGAGCTTCTGCGCACGAATCTGCCCATGCCGCGGGGGCTTTTGCGTGGCGACTACGAGCCGCCCGAGGTGCTGGTGGTCGTCTACGACACCGATTGGGTCGCACCCCTCGAACAGATCGTGCAGGTGGCCCGCCAAGAAGTCTCCGTGCTCGTGATGGGGATGGAGCTCGACGACCCTCAACTCGTCGCCGACTGGGCTCGGCAAGTGGGTGCGCCGCTGCTTCCCTTCGTGGTCGACACGCCCTGGGTGAGAGACTTCGCGCCTTTTCAGCGCAAGCTGCCGAGCGGAGATGTGCTGTGGCTCGACTTCTCCTACAGCGCCCAGCGAGCACGTGACGATGTCTTTCCGGCCTTTCTCGCGCAGACCCTGAACGTGACCCACGCACCGTCGGTGATCCCGCTCGACGGAGGCGCCGTGGTGTCGAATGGGGAGGGCTTGTGCGCGATCACCGAGCGTAATCTGCGTGAGACGCTCGTCGATCTCGACGCTGCAGAAGCTCGAGAGCTGCTGCTCGAGGAGCTCGGGTGCCGTGACCTCGCCGTCCTGCCGCATCTTGCGGAGGAGGAGACCGGGCACGCGGACATGTTCGTGCAGTTCACGCGGCGCGATCGCGCGGTTGTCGCGAGCATCGATCCGATCGCCGAGCCGCAGGCCGCGGCGGTGTTCGAGGAGGCCACCTTGCGCCTCACGCGCACCGCCGAGGCGGTCGGTTTAGCGCTCGAGATCGAGCGCGTGCCGATGGTGATCCGCGAGGGGAGGTTCTTCTCCTACATCAACGGGACGCGCTTGCCCGCGAGCTATCTGGTGCCGAGCTACGTTTCTGTCGATCCCTGGATCGAGCTCGAGGCGCACGCAGCGCTCGCGCGCTCGATGCCGGGCGTCAAGCTCGTGCCCATTGGAGCCGATCGCATGATCGATCGTGCGGGGGCGATTCACTGCCTCACGTCCGGGGTGTGGTTGCCAAGCCCAAAGCCACAGCCCCTGCTCGTGCGACGGGCCAAGCGCCCGAAGCGCCCTCGTCGGCGTGGCTGAGGGCCCGTCAATCCTTGGGGCAGCAGAGGCTTGGCAGCTCGAAGGGGATGCAGTTCGGGATGCCGGCCACGTCGTCTTTCCCGTCGCCATCGGCGTCGACCTTCGTCGTCACCTCCGCAGTGATCTCGGAGGGGTCAGCGCGCATCTGGACGCCATTCACGTTGATCACCTCGCACTGTGGGACGTCGCACAGGTGGCGGATGGCGTCGCAGCAGATGTCGGGCAGGCACTTGCCGCCATCCACACCGACGGGCGCGGCGAAGGTGGGAGCGAGCTCGGCAAAGGGTGACTCGCCTTCCTTGCAGATGCCCTTGTACTCGACGGGTCGGGTCTGGAGCGGCAAGCCCAGCTTGGGATCTCCAGCCTCTTTGCAGTCGCCCGCGAGCTTGTCGGGCGATTTGTCGCCGATGTAGAAGGCGCCCGCCGGGCTCTGCGAGGCGAGGGCGCTGTCTCCGATTTGCCCCTCGTCACCGAGCTCATTGGGCACGGACCACACCTGCCCGCTGAAGCGCGCACCCGAGTAGACGAAGCCACTCTCGCTCACGTCGGCGTTGGGCTCGGGAAGCCGGGCTCCGCCTGCGGCACCGCTCAGCACGTTCGTGCCATACAGGCCCGTGGGGAGCTTTCCGCAGTGCACGACGCGCGCCTCGAGCGTGTTCGTGGTGTTGCCTGGGTTTGCGTAGACCACGCGGCAAGCTGGGCTCACGCTGCTCAGGGTGACGGCCGCCACCGGGGCCACCGCGAGCCGCATGCGTTCGCCGAACACCTTCTTCGTCGCCGTGTCT
>CAYNOM010000690.1:0-3899 GCA_964398415.1 uncultured Polyangiales bacterium
GCGCAAGACCAACGACACCTGCGCCAACGAGATCGTGATCGACGAGCACGGCATCAACGTCAAGCTGCCGCTGAATCAGCCGGTCACCGTGACCTTCACGCCCAAAAAGTCGGGCACGCTCAAGTACGGCTGCGCCATGCAGAAGATGCTCGGCGGCGTGATCACCATCAAAGACTGACTCAGCCCAAAGCTCACTGAATGATGGTCGCGCAGCCGAGCGCGATGTCGAGGGTGCCCCCTGCTTCGACCTCGGTGCAGGCCCCAGGGCAGAGCAAGATCTTGGATGGGTTCTTCTTGTCGTCGTAGTACCAAGCGGCGGCGTCGGCGCACGCCGACTGCCCTTCGACGCGCGGAAACGCCTGCCCGTCCGCTGGGTCCTGATCGGGCTCGCTGAACACGACGTTCACCTGGTCGGGATTGAGCGTCTGTCCGGCAGGCGGCTCGGGCACGAGCAGCTCGCACGGGATCGGCGAAGACACGCTGACGGCCGCGGCCAGCTCCGTGAACAGCGCGCTCCAGTCCTCGGTGCAGATCGAGAAGGTGAGGCCGCCAGTCATGGTCGCCGCGGCGTAGTGCTCCACCCCTACGGCGGCGGCTTTGTTCGTAGCGTTCTTGCAGGCGACCTCGCGGCAGCCGAACAGACCGCAGCTCTGACGGCCCTCTGAGGCGATGGCGTGTACCTTGAACTCGTGGCCGAGGTTGTTCTGCATGCTCGTCACGAAACTGGAAGCCGTGAGCGGGTTCTCGTCGTCGTCGGTCACGATCACGAAGTGGGTGATGGCCTGGGGACGCAAGAACGCGGAGTAGCTCGCAAACTCGCTGAGCAGCACCGCCTGGGAGTCACTCGAGCCCACGTTGTGGGGCACGAACAGAAAGCGCTCGGTGTCGACGCCGAGCGGCGCGGGCACGTCCACGAAGCCCTCGTCCGTCACGACGACCACGTGATAGTCCTCGATGCCTGAACCTTCGATGGCTTGCACGAAGGTGTTCATGTTGGCCTGCACCACCTCGGCCTCGTCGTTCATGCTACCCGACGCGTCGATGACCCAGACGATGTCGACGGGTCGCAGCTGACGCTCCGCCTCGGTGCGCGTCGCCGCACACTCCTTGAAGGGCCCCCCGGAGTTGCCAGAGCCGGAGTTGCCAGAGCCGCTGCTGCCGCCGCTCGCATTGCCCCCCGAGGCGCCCGAGCTCTCGCCCCCGCTCCCGCTTCCATCGCCCGCCCCGCCATCGCCGTCGACACCAGGGCCCGCGCCGTTCGAGCCGCCGACGCTTGGCCCGGGCGTATCGGGCGAGCAACCGAGCAAGGTGACCAAGAAGAGTGAAGCAAGCGTGATGACGCGCATGATCGGTGAGACCTCCCGGGATCAGGGGCCACAATGTGGGCCGATTGGCTCACCCTGCCCAGCGCAACCACCCCAACCGACGGCTGCCTGCGCTGCGCCGCCTCCAAAAGAGATGGGGCGGCAAGCCTAAGCTCACCGCCCCATCCGACAGCTGGCCTCATACCGAAGCGACCAGCGCTGCGAACCGAAACTCAGCTCGCGGCTTGCACTGGCGTGGGAGTCAGCAGATGCCGACCTCCGGCGAAGGGCCCTTCAAACAGGTATTGTGCATTCTTGCCTTTCCTCCCCCGGCATGCGCCGGCGCCTGGTGCAGTGGGCCTTACGCGTGGAGCTGCCCTAGCTTTGGTGGCGTTCCAAGGTGGAAGAGGCCGTGGGGCCTCTTCAACCCAGTGCGGCAGGATCCCGTCGGGATTCGGACCATTCCGGGGCAAGCACCCATCCGCCAGCACCTCATACCCTGAAACATATCGCATTCGCGGCGGCGTTCCAAAGACAGAACCCACGAACGCGCGTTCAGCCCGCCAGCTTTGTCTCGGCCCTAGCAATTCTCGTCACGTAGGGATTTCTGCGCTGCCATGCGCGGACTGCAGTCCTGCAAGCCATGTTGTGCGGTGGACCACCGTATTGGGGAAGGCCCAGGTACGGGCCTGTGAGCTTCACGGATCAAAATCGATGTTGGCCTGTGGTTTGCATCAGTTCGCGGACAGGAGGACGCCATGCGAGCCACGCACGACTCATCGGTTCACGTCATCGCGCTGCGTCGGCGCGCAGCCCGTCTCGCGCGCAAGGGGGAGCTACGCAAGGCAGCCCTCGCGCTGCGCGAAGCGGTTACCCTCGATCCGAGCCCCTCGGCCTACGTACGCCTCGGCCATGCACTCACCCATGCGGGACGCCGGGACGAGGCGCTGCACGCGCTTAAGCAGGCGCTGTACATGTTTCGGCAAGAGGACATGGGCGGCCGAGCACGCACCGTCGCGCGTATGATTCTCGCGCTCGATCCCCACGATCGCAGCGCCACGCGCGCTGCCTGAGGCGCAATCCCGCGAGCTACCCGTCAGGGCACGGGCACGCTAGGCGCGGCCTCGTCCATCGCGATGCGCGCACGACGCTGGGCCAGCTCGTAAGCGCGCTGGGCGCGCGGATCGACACGGGGATCGACGACGCCCCACTTCACCATGCGCTCGAGCGCGCCCTTGTGGGTGTCGAGCGTGGCGTAGGTGCGCTCCGAGCAGGAGAAAGTGGGCACTGCGGTCTCGAGGGGCTTGGCTCCGAGCACGCGACTGCAGCGTGCAAGGGCCAGGTCGACCGTGGCGAGCGCGTCGAGAAGGCGTCCGCTCTGCTCGTAAGCACGCGCCAGTTGGTGCGCGAGCACGGGCTCTTCGAGCAACGCGGGCTCCGCCGCACGGAGCACGGCCACGGCCAGCGCGGCGTGGCCCACCTCGAGATAGGCTTGGGTCAGGCGCACGAGCCCCATGGCGTCGGCAGGGTCGTCCGCGTAGGCATCTTCGAGGGGGGCGAGCTGCTCGAGCTCTGCTCGCGCCATCACGGGCTCCGGAGAGTGGACCCGAAGCCCGAGCCATAGAAGGCCCAATAGCGCGATCAGGAACAGATTGACGCGAATCTCCAAGGGGCCACTCCGACCGCCAGCCCGCCGGGCCGGCTCCCATCCGGGACGCTCCGCACGTCCCACCACCACATGGCCTCGTACGGCCGTGTTGCTCACATCCTGAGGGGGGTGTGAACAAAGTCGAGCATACCGGGGTGGGCGCGCCATGGAAACACCCCTGTGCGTGAGCCTCAGCACAGTGATGGCGAGTCGCTGCACGCGGACTGCAAACTGCCTAACCAAGCTGGAAATCGGAGCGTGACGAAGCCCCATGACGCGCGTACGGCAACACCCGACGGCGCGAGGTCGTCAGGAGCTGCCGCCGATGGGCCTTCTTTGGAAGCCCAGGGGGCGCGCGTCGTGGGGGAGAAGACGCGCGCCGCCGTGGAGGCTCAGGCTTGCGCCTCGGCTTGAAGCCGAGCCTTCTTGCTCTTCTTCTCGATCTTGGCCTTGGGCCGCTCCGACTTGCCAGCCTTGTCCAGCTTGGCCCTGGGCCGCTCGGACTTACCAGCCTTGTCCACCTTCACGCCGTTCGTCTTGGGCAGCACGGCATCGGCGAGCTCGTGGGCGCGCGCCGTCGACTCCCAGGTGAACGTCTTCTCGCTGCGGCCGAAGTGACCGTATGCGGCGGTGGCGCGGTAGATCGGACGCAGGAGATCGAGCTCCTCGATCAGCGCTCGAGGGCGGAAGTCGAACAGGCCCTTGACCGCCTTCTCGATCTTCGCGTCCTCGACGACGCCGGTGCCGAAGGTCGTCACGTAGACGCCCACGGGCTGCGCGACGCCGATGGCGTAGGCCACCTGGACCTCGGCCTTGCGCGCGAGCTTGGCAGCCACGATGTTCTTCGCGACATAGCGCGCGTAGTAGCAGGCGCTGCGATCGACCTTGGAGGGGTCCTTGCCGCTGAAGGCACCGCCACCGTGACGACCCATGCCGCCGTAGGTGTC
>CAYNOM010000691.1:0-3892 GCA_964398415.1 uncultured Polyangiales bacterium
CCACGTTGGAGATGCGCACCTCGTCGATCACGCCCGAGAAGAAGCGTGCGTCGGAAAGATTGACGTTGCCGAGCACCATCGGGAGATCCGAGGGCTTGACGCCCACGCCATCATGCGCGAACGACTGGATCAGGCTGCCGTTCTCGAACACGCGCACCTGCTCGCTTCCTGCATCCCAAGTTACCGCGAGATGGACCAGCTCTCCGCTGTCCGAGAACTTCGCGTCGTGTGAGCCGATTTCGCCCTGATCGCCGCTCGTCGCGAGTCGAACGCGGACTTGGTCGCCGACGATGCCCAAGCACAGCACGTGATCGGCGATCTCCGTGCCGGACGACTGGCACAGGATGCGCGCATCGACGTTGCTCTTCGAGAGAATCCACGCCTCGATCGTGAAGGCTTGCCAACTCGAGGTATCGAGCCCTTCGAGCTTCACGACATCATCGACGCCATCGAAGGCGATTGCATCTCCAATCTTTCCGGGCGCACTCACGTTCGCCGACGTGCGCGACGAGACCTTTCCGTCGTAGCGACCGACACTGTCTTCGAAGCCCTCGGCCGTCAGCTTCTCCATGTGGTAGACGGCGGCGTAGCGCGCAGAAAACACATCGGAACCGCTCGCGGATGCCTCGGCGTTCGGGCTACCGTACACCATGTAGATGTAGGGCCGGCTGCGCGCAGAGATACGCGGCAACTTGACCCACAAGTACGACGTGCCCTTGGTCTCCCAATGGTCGATCTCGTGGGCGAGCAGGGTCTTGCCATCTGCCGCCAGGAAGCGGATGTCGCGACCGTCCTCGCGGGCCTCCTCGTAGTCGATGCGCTCAGGCGTGAGCGTGATCAGCACTGGAAAGTCTTCGAGCTCGCTCGTGAGGTCTGTCGCGTCGAAGGTGATGCGACGTCGAAACCGGTAGCCGCATTCGGGGTCGGACGGATCGCCGCTGCATGGCTTGGCAACGCTCGCATCGCGCTGCTGCTCGAATCCGGCGTCGCGCGGGTTCATGGCGGTGGCAGCATCGGGCCGCTGGGAGGATCCTCCCTGCCCGCCTCCATCTGAGATTGCCCGATCGTCGTCGACAGCGCCGCGCGCGTCGCGTGCGCCGCGCGGCTCCGTCTCGGCGCCACCGAGATCGAGTGCACAGCCGGTCAGGAGCAACGCCGCGACACAGGCGATGCGCTTCGAGGCTAGGTGCTGGGCCATGCGTACTCCGACCGCGCGCGTGGGGTGTGCGCGCTGACGAGTCGAGACTACCACGGCTCGGGCGTGTCCCTCCGGGTACCAAGGGTCGGCACGGACAAGTTGGTAAGCCAACCGCGCAGGCGACCCTGCACGTGGTCACCCCACCTACCAGAACCCTCAGTTGATGATCTGAAGGCGGCGCGCCACCTCGGCCGCCAGCTCGCGGTAGTGGACGGCGCCCCGCGACTTGGGGTCGTGCTCGTGGATGTCCGAGCCCGCATGCTGGGCGCGCGACAGGCTCGTGCTCACCCCCACGCGCACGGGAAGCAGCCCCTCGCCATAACTCGACTCGAGCTGACCCAGCACCGCCTCGTTCATCGCGGGCGTACGCGTGTCGTAGCGCGTGATCACGACGCCCAACAGATCGAGCCCCGGGTTGAGCCGGGCGCCCACCTGCTGCGCATGCTTGAGCAGACTCTCCACCCCCAGCACCGCCAGGGGCGACAGATCACAGGGCACGAGCAGATAGTCGGAGGCGACCAGCGCGTTGAGCGTCAGGTTGCCGAGATTCGGTGGACAATCGATGACGATGACGTCGTAGTAAGTACGCGTGTTCTCGAGCGCATCGCGCAGGATCAGCTCCTTGCCGATCTTCACGCTCAGCAGATTCTCCGCTTCGGCGAGCGAAGGATCCGCCGGCGTGACGTGAAGCTGCGCGACGTTCGTGCCCGTCGACACGTCCATGACATGCCCAGGCTCCTCGCCCGTGAGCACCTCGGACAACCGACCGCCGCCGCCCTTGATCTGCGTGCGCATCGAGGTGGCGACGTGCCCCTGCGGGTCGAGATCGACGAGCAACACGCGCTGCTGGTGAAAGCGCGCGAGCGCGGAGGCCAGATTGACGCTCGTCGTCGTCTTGCCCACGCCGCCCTTCAATGAGGCGACAGCCAGCACCTTCGCCTGGTGCATCCCCATCGCCCTGCGCGGCGCGTTCGATGCAAGACGTTTGAGCCCTTGACGGAATAGGTTCTTCATCGGCTCCCCTCGGTTGAGAGGAGACTGATCCTCGTGAAGCAGTGCGTCAATAGCGGCGCGTCAAACTTCGACGTGTGTGCCACGCGTGATCCGCGGTGCGCAGCACACGACACGACCGCGAAACGCCAATGAAGCGCGCGTTACCCCGACTTGCGGCGCGCGAGTGAGGCGGGCACCACCACCTCACCCGAGTTGCGCTGATTCAGCAGCGCGCGCGCCCATTGCTCGGCGTCGTCGACGCGCGTGAACACCTTGGCCGGCGCCGGCGAGACGCGAATCCAGAAGGCGCCCGTGGGCAGGTGAGACAGCAAGGGCGTGGCCACGACCACGGCCACGGCTGCCCACTTCTCCGCGATCAAGTCGCCCCGCATGCCAAAGCACTCGGAGACGTACATGCGCTGCGCATCGGGAAGCGGCAATCCCGCACGCAAGTCGAGCACGAGCGCGTGGCGACCACGTCGCTCGAGCAGCTCATCGAGAGCCTCGACCATCTCGGCGCGCTCGGCATCATCGAGAGCTCCTTGCTCACTCACGACAACGAGCGGAAAGCGCGAGAGGTCGAGCTGCACACGGTCATGGGCAAGGTTCTGTTTCATGACCTCAAGCGTACCTGCACGCTCGCGCAGGCAACACTGCAAGAGTCCTTTCTGCGCGGCGCAGGAGCGTGACCCTGAAAACGGTTGGTGCACTATTCCACCGAGTAACGCAGCATTTCGTCACGTCCCCGACGAAGTAGCGCGACGCTGAACTCGCGCTGCTGACGCAGTAACGTGTAGGCCTGCAGCATGCCGTCGGGACTGGCGACGTCGTAACCGTTGAGCGAGCGCAGCACATCGCCACTGCGCACCCCGAGACGGTAGAGCACGGAGTCTTTGCGCACGCCGTGGACGCGCATCCCCACCGTGCGCCCGGCGCGCTTGAACGGACGAAAGCGCGCCCCTTTCACGAGCTGTACCGGATCGGTGAGACCACGCTGCAAGAGATCACGCGAGACGCGGAGGCGATTGGCCCCCACCGTCTTGATCCCCGCATCGAGCTCGGCCGCAGAGAAGAGGCTCTTGCCTGGCTTGGGTTTGCCACCCTTCGTCCGGATCGCTGCCACGCGCTTCGGAAGGCCCTTCGGCGCTCGCACCAGGCGACGCTGATCGCGGGGCAAGGTGAGACGCAGCTCGCACACCACGCCATCCGCGGCTCGCAGGTAGCCGAGCGCAGGCCGCAGGGCGATGAGCTCCGCGTCCCCGATGCGCCCACCGACGGGGACGAAGTGACTGCGCTGTCCGTCGTGGATCATGGCGAAGGAACGCTCGAGCTGCTTCGCCACCACGATGCTCGCGTGGAGCCGCAGCGGGCCCGTGCAGGGCACTGGAGGCCCCACCGGGACCATCTCCTCGACAGGCTCGACCTGCACGGGCTCGGACACCGGCTCGTTGAAGCTCAGCCCCCCCGTCTGCGAGTCGAACATGTTGCGCGAGAGCACCGCCGTCGCCAGGGCACGCGCCCCAGGCCGCGAATTCGAAGGCGGAGCTGCCCGGGAGCGCGGACGCTCCTCGCTCAACACATCTGTCCGCTCCCCTAGGAGCAGGGTGGCTCCCTGCACGACGAAGAAGCACGACACACACAAGGTCGCAACTCCAAGCGCCGGAGCAGCGAGTCGTTCGGCACGACGCGCGCTGCGCATCG
>CAYNOM010000692.1:0-3868 GCA_964398415.1 uncultured Polyangiales bacterium
AGGTCGCTCCCTCGCCGCTGTCGCTCCGCCTCGTCCCGTGTCTGACGGCGCTCGCTCTCATGTGCCTCGCCTGCTCCGACGACCGCGCGCAGCGTGATGAGGACGCGGGCGAGCCGGCTCCGGCACCCCCCAACTGGAACCGGGAAATCTCGCTGCATGAGGCGCTGGACCAGAACCCTGACCCGGGAGTGGTCGAAGTCGAGCTCGAAGCGCGGGTCGAGCAGGTGGAGCTCGCGACCGGCCAGCGCGTGTCGATGTGGACCTACGACGGGTTGTTTCCCGGGCCGCTGATCCGCGCCAAAGCCGGCCAGACCCTCCGCGTTCACTTCACGAACAACCTGCCAGACCCCACCACCATTCACTGGCATGGACTCGAAGTCGATAACGAGATGGATGGCGCACCGCCGGTGCAATCACCAGTGATGCCAGGCGAGTCCTTCGACTACGAGCTCAGGCTGCCCCATGCCGGCACCTTCTGGTATCACCCTCACGTCGACTCGAGCGCCCAGCTGTGGCGCGGCCTGTACGGACCGATGGTGATCGACGAGCCCGAGGAGCCGGCCCTGGGGCGCGAAGCCGTGATCGTGCTCGATGACATCCTGCTCGAAGCAGACGGCTCGCTCGCCTCACCGGACGAGAACGGCAACCTCGGCGACTTCTTCGGCCGCGAGGGCGACACGATGTTGGTCAACGGCCGCGTGCAGCCCACGATCGACGCCCACGCGGGCGATGCGCTGCGCCTGCGCTTCATCAACGTCTCGAACAGCCACTACTTCAAGCCGAGCGCACTGGGCCATCGCCTGTGGCAAATCGGCAGCGACGGCGGCTTTCTCGAGCAGCCGGTCGAGGTCTCCGAGATCCCCCTGTCACCGGGCGAGCGCGCCGACAGCGTGCTGTTCGTCGAGGGCGAGCCCGGCGAGGTGATCGAGATCGTGAGCCGTCCCTACCCGCGCTACGCGTGCGGCGCGGCGTGCTGGCCAGAAAAGCCCCTGTTTCGCATTCGCGTGGTCGCGGGCCGGGGCGCGCCGGTGAGCCTGCCCGCGCGCCTGACGACGATCGAGCCGGTCGATGTGTCCGCTGCCGTGGCCCAGACGATTCGCGCCGAGGAGGGCTCCATCGAAGGACAAGCCGTGCTCGGCTTCAACGGTGTGTTCCCCCCCGACGAGCTGATGCTCGAGGCCAAGACGGGCGAGACCCAAGTGTGGACGCTCGAGAACCCCACCGACTACGGCCACCCGTTCCACCTGCACGGCTTTCGCTTTCAAGTCTTGTCGATCGATGGGACGAAGCCCGCCGTGCGCGCCTGGAAAGACACGCTGGCCCTGCCCCCCCAGTCGACGTCCGTAATCGCGATGCAGCTCGACGCTCGCGCGGGCCACTGGATGTTCCACTGCCACATCCTCGACCACGCGAAAATCGGCATGATGGGCATGCTGCACGTCGCGCACGGACACTGAGCGCGCGCCGGGACGCGGCCCATGGCGCGTGGTGGTACGCTGGGGCACACCCTCTGCGGAATCTCGCGGCCCTGTGTCCTCGGAGATTGCTTCGATGGGCCCGCGCGCGCATACCCTGGAGTCGCTGCTCCCACCTGATCGATGCGCCCATGTCCGCGCGCCCGGTTGGGCCTCGGTCGCCTGATGAACCCTTCGCTGTTCCGCCGCCCCGCTTACCTGCCTACGATCGATGGCCTACGCGGCATCGCGATCGCGCTCGTGCTCTTCAACCACTCGACCCAGCTGTTCGGCGAGGTCGAAGAGAGCGTCTGGCCCCGGCTATTCTGGCGCAGCACCCCAGGCGGCTTCATCGGCGTCGATCTGTTCTTCGTCGTCAGCGGCTTTTTGATCACCAGCATCCTGCTCGGCTCCCGCGACAAGCCGCGCGGCTTTCGCACCTTCTGGCTGCGGCGCGCGCTTCGCATCTTTCCGCTCGCCTACCTCTATCTCGGCGCGCTCGTCCTGCTCGCAGGCGTCTTGCCCGGCTATGAGTCGATGCGCAGCCCTGCGCTGATCGCAGCCGTGGGCCTCTACTACACCAACTTCCACATCGCGCTGGCCGGATGGGTCCTGCCGGCGGCTTCGATCCTGTGGAGCCTGTCGGTCGAAGAACAGTTCTACACCCTGTGGCCCATCCTCGCGCTGCGACTGCGAATACAGAGCCTCTGGCGCGTGGTGATCGCCGTCTTGCTGCTGACGCCGCTCGCGCGACTCGCGGTCTCGCTCAGCGCGGGCACCACAGCGTCCTACGTCCTCCTGTTTTGCCGCTGGGACACGCTCGCCGCAGGCGCGCTGCTCGCGCTGCTCTACAACTCCGAGCACTGGGATGCGACCCGCGCGTGGTGCGAGCGGCTGTTCTGGCCCGCGCTCTGTGTGGTGCTGCTCGTGCTGGCTGTGCCCTTCGGACCCGCGCACGCGAAGTCACCCCTGGCCTTCGAGGTCGTCGGCTATAGCGCCTTGGCAGGGGCATTCTTCGTGTTTACCGCCCTCGCGCTGAGTCCGCAGACATGGCTGAAGCGGGTGCTCACGCTGCGGCCCCTCGTGTACATGGGCAAGCTCTGTTACGGCCTGTACGTGTGGCACGTGGTCAGCGCCGACGCGGTGATCGTCCTTGCCCGTGAGCTCGGCCTCGGCCAGAGCTTCTACACCCACGTGGCGCTGTGGCTACCACTCACGCTAGTTGTCGCCACGCTGAGTTATCGGCTGTACGAGGCGCCGCTGCTCCGCCTCAAGGACAGGCTCTCTCCCGACGAGCACCGCCTCTCCGCGCTGCACCCTGCGTCGCAGGCCCATCCCCCGAGCTGATCGGTGGCACCCGACGCAAATGACCAGAAGGTCTCACTTGGTCATTGAGTCATTGTCGCGCTCGGCATAGTCTCCGCAGCGTGGTGACGCGAATTTGGCCCCCGACCCTGCTGCTTTCGCTGCTGATCGCGGCGTGCGCGGACAACGCACCCCGCATGGGTGCCACGCTCGATCCGAGTGGCGACGGTGATTTGCTCGGCGACACGGGCGGTGCTGGGGACAACGCCCACGGCAGCACCGGGTCCGACAGCCCTATGGACCCGGCCTCGAGCGCGGATGCTCAGGTCGAAGGCCCGGCCCTCGATCCGCCGCGGCCGGCTGAGCCCTGTGACAGCGACCTCGACGCCGACTACGGAGCTGTGAGGCCCAACTTCGGGGTGGTGGCTCGCGGCGCGAGCTTCAGCGGCGATCCCTTGCGCAAGGGCCCCCATCAGGTGCTGACCACGACCCATCACGTGCCGAACCCGGACCGCACGCTGAACGACGTACCGCTCGCCCTGTACACCCCGTCGGACGACGGCGAGAACGCCCTCTCGGGCAAGCATGGCCTCGTGTTGATCATGCCCGGTTACGGCAAGGGCTTTGGGATCACGCTCGCGGGCACCTACCCCAGCTATGCGTTCTACAGCGAGCACTTCGCAAGCCATGGCTTTGTCGTGGTGGCGCTGAACTTCATCGCCGGCGGGCTCGGCCTGCCGCTCGTGACCACCGAAAACTTGGGCGCGCACTTTCTCACCGCCCAGGAAAAGAACGTGGACGAGGTGCGAGCGGTGCTCGATTGGGTGCTCGCCGAGAGCCCCGCGCGACAGCGCATCGACCCGGACAAGATCGCCATCGCAGGCCATTCCCAGGGCGGCAAGATCGCCTTCTACGTGGCCAGCGTCGACCCGCGCATCGACGTGGTCATCGGCTGGGATCCGCAGAACGCCGGCGGCGGTACGCCCTGCGCAGGTGCGCCCGACACCTGCAATCGCTTGCCCGTGGCGCCCATCTGTCCCGATCCCGAAGACCCTGCGAGCGGAGATCCAGGTCGCATGCACGAGCTCTCCGCCGAGTCGCTCGTCTTT
>CAYNOM010000693.1:0-3865 GCA_964398415.1 uncultured Polyangiales bacterium
TGAGCCCCGGCCGTTCGCCGCGTGGGCGCAGCGAGGCATTGGCCGAGCTCGCTAGTACACGAAGGGCAGGATGCGCCAGCGGACCTTGTCCGTGTAGGTTCGCCAGTCGGCGCCGTACTTGCGCGCGCAGTGGTTTGAGTCGCGTCGCTCTCGGTGCACGAGCAGGATCACGAAGTAGATGAAGTAGAAGTAGGGCAGGATCGCGTGAAAGCCCGTCGTCATGCACCACGCGAGCCCCATGGTCAGGTCGCCGAGGTAGTTGCTGTGACGCGCCACGCCCCAGAAGCCCGAGGTGAGGAGCTTCGTGCCGTAGCGCGTCTGGATGAATTCGGGGCGAAAGCCCCAGAATGGACGCTCAGGCGCTTTGCGGAAGCGGTGCTTTTGCAGATTGGCGCCGCGAAAGATCACGTAGCCGAGCATGTTCAGGGCGATGAGCAGTGCTGCGCCCCAGGTGGGCAGATCGAACGCATGGTCCACCAAGTACAGCGCCTGGAGCGAGAACGTGAAGGGCACCCAGACCAAGGAGCCCCAGCACAGCATGAAGCCGAAGGGCTCGTGGCGAATGTCCCAGGTGGTGAGGATGGCGTCCTCGAAGATGAAGTAATCGGTGACGTAGAGAATCTGGAAGGCGCACACGAGGGCCATCGGCACCGAGACCTCACCGTGGCGCGCGTATTGAGCCGCTGCGAAGGACAGGTCGATCAGCACCCACAGGATCATCCCGGGCCGCGACTCGCAGAAAAATTTCCAGTCGAAGCTTCCCGTGCGCGGGTTGAGCGCGGCGCCGACGAAATAGGCCTCGACGGGATTGAGCAGGCGCTCCTTGGCAGTGGCCTGCCTTCGCCCGATGGCATAGACGACGAAGCACAGGCCGAGGACGACGAGGTTCGTGGTGGTGACGAGGGCGTCGAGCTGGTCGTACAAGAAGGTGCTGGGGAGCACGTTGGCAGACACGAGCAGGGCCACGACGAGCAGCGTGACGCTCAGGGAGACGAGCCCGTTGAGCTTGTAGTCGAGGGTACTGCCATCCTCGAGGGGCACGCCCTTTTCCATCCGGCCTGGCAGCACCACGGCAAGCAGTGACTGAAGCGCGAACCAGCCCACATAGAAGGCGACGCTGAGCGGCGTAGGGGCGGCGATGTGGGAGAGGAACTCTGTATCGGGCAGCACCAAAGCCGCGTCGTAGTAGCGGATCGCGATGGTCACGTACCAGGGGATCGCGGGCAGCACGCCGAGCATCAAGAGAAAGAGCAGTGTGTTCAGGCGACGTTGCGACTGCGACAGAACCGTGACGTCCATGGGTGATGCCCTCCGCGACCCCTCCGCGAATAAAACCCGCGCGTTTCGCGTGTACACTAAACCAGCCATGCACACCACCACACGCCTCCTATTCGCCCTCGTCCTTTTCTGTGGCTCCACCGCCTTCGCCCAGGTTGGAGAGGATGCTCGGGTCAGCGCGCGTTCAGACGTGAAGATGTCGATCGAAGGCGACGTGGGGATGGGTGGGGGAAACATCGAGGCGCTCGCCAGACACCTCGGCGTGCCGCTCGGGGACGTAAAGCACTGCTACGGCGAGATCGTCAAGAAGCACCCGGAGATCACAGGCTCCATCGTCGTCGAGCTCTTCTTGGCGGAGGGTAAGAAGACTGTGTTTCCAAAGATCGCCGGCGGGCAAGGGATCCACCCGAAGGTCAAGCGGTGTGTGGATGCGGCGTTTCGCCGGGTGGTCGCCCACGACGTGGCGAGACCCGCGAAAGCGCGCGTCGTGCTCGAGTTCACGAACTCCTCGGCGAAGGGCGCGGAGGAAGTGAAGGTCCTCGAGGAAGAAGAGGCGCGCGTCGACGTCAGGACGGCCGCTGATGGCTCGTACTTTGCGGAAGGCAAGTCGACGCATGGCGAGGTGTTTTTCACGGTGAGCGCGCGCGGAAACCGTGGTGCCGCGCTCGTGGAGGAGGGATTCAACGGGGTGCGTGACAGCCTGCCGAGCCTCTTCGACTGCCGCCGCAAGGCCGGTAAGAGGGAGTCGCCCGAGGGCGAGCTCAACGTGGTGGTCGTGCTCGCAGGCAAGGCCAAGGCGTCGGCAAAGGTCACGGAGACCACGGTGAAGAGCGAGTGGACGCCGAGCTGTGTGCAGCGGGCGCTTTCGCGGGGCCTCGCGGGTCGGGGCCATGGCAGGATCCAGGTCGTCGTGCGCTTCGCGCCCTGAGGAGCTGTCGCACGAATGCGCGCATCGCGCGGGTGAGCGGCTCAAGCGCTCCGGAGCGCGCGCGCTGTGCCTCGCCCTGCGAGCTGTGCGCGGTGGCGCTCGACGGCCCCGATCCCATCGCGCACGAGCTCCTCGGAGACCGTGGCACCATGGGATTTCGCCTCGGCGATGGCCCACTGGATGGCCGTCGCCAGATCGGGATGGGCGACCATCTCCCAGGGTACGCGATCACCCGCGAGCCACATCACGGCCGTGAAGGCGCCGCGCGCGATGGTGTTGGGAATGACCACGCCCATCGAGTAGATCACGGTGCGAAGGACGTGCTCGTTGCGCTTGATCCACTCGGCCTGGAGCTTCCGCACGGCCGGCGGTGGCACAAGCTGATTCGAGCCATCGAGGATCACGACTGCGCGCCGCGGCAGCGCGGTATCGCGGTTGTTCAACAACTGCTTGAGACGGGCTTCGTCCGCTTGCAGAAAGGCAGCCATGTTCTCGGCCGTGAGCGGCGCGATCTGCAGCTGAACCTGCACCTGCTCGAAGTCGAGGGTCTGGATCGGATGCAGTAGACCGCCTGGTGAGATGCTGCGCCCTTGATAGCCTGGCGGGTTCATACTGCCTCCCTTAGATGAGTCTAACGAATCCGCGTCCCGTTCGACTCGCTAATTGTCGACTAGGTGCGCTGGCCTTCGTATCGCTGTCCGCGGCGTCAGGGTGAGCTGTGCGCTGGGGTGCGCGGCACTCGAGTCGGTCAATCCTTCGTGTCGGGCGTGATCAGCACGAACAGGCCGCGGCCTTCGCGCAGGATGCGCACGCGCAGGGGCTTGTCGGCCGCGGCGTCGGCCATCTGCTGCTTGGCTTCGCTGGCCGAGCGCACTTCGCTGCCTGCCACGTCGACGATCACGTCGCCAGCTCGCAGGCCTGCCCGCGCTGCGGGAGAGTCCGGCTGCACCTGCACGATGAGCGCACCCTTGCGATCGCTCAGTCCGAGGCGCTGCTGGGCGTCCGGTGTGACGTCGGCGAGGCCGAGGCCCCAGCGCGGCTTATCCGCGCTCTCGGTGCCGGAAGCCGTGGTCGACTTGTCGTCCGAGGGCAACTCACCGAGCGTGACCTCGACCTCGATCTCCTTGCCGTCTCGGAACACGGACAGGGTGGTTTTCGTACCGGGCTTCGTGGCGGCGATGCCGTTGCGAAAGGCGGTGACGTCGTCGACGGGCTTCCCATCGCGGGCAAACACGATGTCGCCTGCCTCGAGACCTGCTGCCGCGCCAGGCCCATCGACCGATACGTCCTGCACCAGGACTCCGTCGCGTCCCCTGAACGAAAACGACTCGGCAAGCTCGGGGGTCACGTCGCCGATGAAGACGCCGATGTAGCCGCGCACCACCGAGCCGTGGGTGATCAGCTGCTCGCTGATCTGGCGCACCATGTCGACGGGAATCGCAAAGCCGATGCCTTGGTTGCCCCCGCTACGCGATGCGATGGCCGTGTTGATGCCGATCACCTGGCCCTCCAAGTTGATCAGGGGCCCCCCCGAGTTGCCGGGATTGATGGCGGCGTCGGTCTGGATGAAGTCTTCGTAGTCGGTGATTCCCATGCTGCCACGACCGAGGGCGCTGACGATGCCCGCGCTGACGGTCTGCTTGAGGCCAAAGGGGGCAC
>CAYNOM010000694.1:0-3863 GCA_964398415.1 uncultured Polyangiales bacterium
GTCACGCGCGAAGAGAAGCGGGCCGTGCAGAGCACACTCGTGGGCATGCCCGCGCCCTCGGCCGTACTCGAGCCCGCCGCGTCCGCCACGGGCGCGCGTCCGAGCCAGGCGCCCGCCGCGCAAAGCCCGGCACGGGGGCCCACATCGCAAGAGTTGACGCTGCCACGCGACCCCGCGCTCGCGGTCGCCGAAGCAGAGCGTATGCAGGACTCCGACGACGAACCGGTCGTCTTGCCACAACGTTCTGCACGCACCATCGGCTACGCCGCGGCGGCGCTCGTCCTGCTTGGCCTCGTCGGCTTGGGGGTCGCCCAGCTGTTCGGCGACGAGCCGGAGTCGGTCGCGAAGCCTGAGGCCACGAGCCACGAGCCCGCACCGAAGGTGGCCGCGGCAGCACCCACTGCGCCGGCAGCAAGTGCTCCCATCGTGCAGCCTCTCGCCGAGGCGCCGAAGCCCAGCGTCGAGCCCCTGGCTGTCGCCAAGGTCGAGGAGGCCACCGCGCCCACCGAAGCTCAACCTGAGGCGGACGGAGACCCCGACGCCGAGGACGAAGCCGAGGAGGTAGCAGCCAGGCCGGACGAAAAGGTGAGCAAGGCGACCGAGCGGCGGCGCGCAAGGGCAGAAAAGCGGCGGAGCCGCGAGCGGCCGAGCTCGAGCCGGGCTTCGCGGGCCAAGACCGATAGCGGCGGCCCTGATCTCGAGAAGTGGCAAAAGGTCCGCGACGAGGCGCGCAAGCACTTCGCGGCCAAGCGCTACCGGGACGCCGCGCGCGCCTACGAGCAGGCCTCGCGCCTCAACCCGACCGACGCGGGCACCTTTGCCGGCCTCGGCGGCTCACGCCTGTCGGCCGGTGATGCGACGGGTGCCGTGAAAGCCTATCAGCGCGCCATCAAGCTCTCGCCGCGCACCGCGGGCTTTCATGCGGCCCTGGGCCGCGCCTACCTCTCCTCGGGCGACAAGGCCAAGGCCCGCGCCGCGTACAAGCGCGCCCTCGAGCTCGACCCCACGAACAGCGCCGCCAAGCGAGCGCTCACCTCGTTGTAGTCACGACCTGGCGCGACGGCGCGGCTTGCGCAGGCCAAACAGCGCGAGGGCGAGCCACAACGCTGAGCTCCAGGCATCGGCGCGGGGGCTGTCCATCCTGACGCTGCAACCGCCAGAAGACGCTTTCTTGGGCTCGCCGTCGTTCGAGCTCCCCGCGTCGTTCTCGGGCTCGAGGTCGTCGTTCATGTCCTCGAGTGGCCAGTCGTTACTCTTCGCGCAAGGGGGGTTCGCGCAGCTCCCCACGCCGCAGTCCTCGGGACAGCTGCCCGAGACCTCGTTCAGCGTGCAGAAGCCGTCGCCGCAGCTCGGCTCGATGCCGCACAGGGCAGGGCTCGGCCAGCGCTTGTCGCACAGCGCCTCGAGCGCCCTGCGCGCGTACGTGGCCTGCTCCCACGGTGTTCCGTCCGCGCCGGCGGGCACGGTGCGGGTGACGAAGCAGCCGCGGTCCAGGTCCTCGAAGTAGTCTTCGCCACCGCGCACGAGCAGGCCGAGCAGCGCGCCGTTGCCGTCGAACAACCCCGAGCCACTCGAGCCAGAAAAGGTGTCCGAGTCGAGCAGGAAGTAGTCCCCCGTGGCGGTGCGTGTGTCGATCACCTTGCCGCCAGTGTCGATCTTGGCCGGCACGCCACTCGTGAAGCCAAGTGCGCTGACGGGCTCGCCCAGCTTGGCGATCGACTCGCGGATGCGCACCGGAACGCGCGGTGCGCCGACAGGCCGATCGAGCTGCACGATCGCGAAGTCGATCTGCTGCGCGGCGCTGCCGGCGCTGACCTGGCGCACGATGATGTCGCGACAGCCGTAGACGTCGTTGCTGCTGAGCGGCTCGAGCTCGCCCTCGGCGCGATAGAAGTAATCGAACACGTAGGCGAAGGCCGCGCAGTCATCGTCGTTCTCGAAGCAATGTCCCGCCGTGAGCACGAGGTCGTCATCGATCAGGGTGCCCGAGCAATCCGCCGCCGCAGGCTGGTCGCCGAAACGCTCGCCAGCGCACAGAAAATAGGATTCCTCGAGCGTGCGCGTCGCCACGCTGATGGTGCCACTCGGGGGTCGATGCAACAGGCGCGGCGCGATCAGTGCGACCACCGATTCGCGCACGCGCTCGCGCAGGGCGCTGTCAGGATGCTCGTACACCTCGAGTCGATCGTCGTTGCCGTAGACGATGGCTGCCCGCGTCTGTCCGACGACGTCGTCTTCGGGAGCCGAAGCACATCCCACGAGCAAGAGCGAGACCCCGACCCTGCATGGCGTCCGCAACAAAGCACCCCCTCTGGCACAGGGTAGCGAATGGCGAGCCCACGCGAAATGGTCGCGAGGAAAGTCGCTATCACATCGTGCCACACTCACCTCCGCTGCCGCAGAGGGTGCGCCCTCAGCCGGCCTGCGGGCTCCTCGATCGCGCGCGACCGCGCAGGATGATCGCGACGAGGAGCAAGGCGAGGGGCGGCCCAAACGTGCTCGCGTAGAACCAGACACGCTCCTGCTCGGGCAGCTGCAATACGGGCAGGTCGGTATCCATGACGATGGACTGTGCCGTGCCTCCCTGACGCAAGAGAAAGCGCACGATCCCGAGCGCGAGGTACGTGTTGACGTCGTTGCGCAGCACCTGATCCGTCGCGAGGTCGGCGTCCCCCGAAACCACCACACGCGCTCCCTCGACGCCCTCCACCTCATCGATCGCCACGAGCAACGGTCGCCTCCCCCTGACCTCGCCGGCCGAAAGCTCGAAGTCGTCATCGGCATCGACGAAGCAGTCGGGCTCGCTGTCGAGCAGCGATGTGGGCGACGACGCAGCGGGCGTCATCCCCGAGAGCGCCGAAGTGCGCAACAGAACGGCTCCGCGCCCCTTTTGCGTTCGAAGCGCTTGCTCGGTGATCGGATGCGGGACGAGCCGATGCGCGTGAACGAGCTCCCGGTCGCCCGCATTGTGCGCGCGCACGAAGTGGCTCTCGAGGCACAAGAGCGTACCGGCCGAGGGCATCACGCCGAGACGCCCGAGCAGCCGCTCGAGGCCATGCTCGGTGTGAGGCTCCACGGCAAGCCAGAGCGCCCCCCTCCGCGCGAGGTAACGTTCGAGCACGGACAGCTCCTCGTCGAGAAAGGGGCGCTCAGGCCCGAGCACGAGCACCGCCGCCGCGTCCTCGGGCACCTCGCGGGAGAGCCCCTCCCGAAGACCCAGGCGCCGCACGCGCACGTTGAAGCGCGCGAGCAGGCGCTCGAAATCATGCAGACGTCGTCCGGATGACTCCTCGATGTCCCCTGCCACCGAGCGCTCTCCGTGCCCCGTGGTGAGATAGACGTAACGCGGTGGCTCGACGAGCACGCTCAAGTGATTTCCGACGTGCGCGTCGAGGGTGCGCAGCACGCGGCGTGCATCATCGAGCCTTCTGCCGATCTCGAAGCTCTCCCCACGCTCGCGTTCCGCCTTGCCCGTCACGAACAGACCAAAGCCATTGCCGCGCACTCGATGGCGCTGCGCGAGCTCGCGCTCGAGGGTCAGCTCCGTGTAGCGCACCGTAAGGCGCGGAGACAGCTCCGCGAGTGCGCGAAAGTAGGGCTCGACCGCGGGCCTGACCTCGCTGTCGGGGGCGAAGAACAATACGAGCTCGATGTCGCTCTCGAGCTTGTCGACGAGCTCCCGCACCTGGCCGCTCGGAGCGCTGACCGGGTCCAAGGACAAATCGCGACGCACGTCGCGCACGAAAACCTGCTGATTGAGCACGAACAAAAGCCAACACAGAACGCCGAGACCTCCGCCCGTGAGCGCTTGGTCCGTGAGGCGCGCGCCATCGAAGGGGCTCGCACGAAACGCGCGATCGACG
>CAYNOM010000695.1:0-3857 GCA_964398415.1 uncultured Polyangiales bacterium
CGGATGGCCTTCGAGATGGGCGTCTCGTCGAGGACCTTGTCGCGTTCCCCTTCGCGGCCGCGCGAGACTTCCCGCGCCCAGCGCACACGGGTGTTGGTGAGTTCCTACACCGTTTTCACAATGATTCCAATGTGTACGTGTGCGTCCATCCGCCCCTGCCGTCGTCCGTGGTGCCAAATGTGACTCATGTAGCCTTGCGCGTCCGATTTCAGGACATACGTTGCCTGATACACTGCACGTTTGGCGAGGTAATCGATGGCGGCAAACGAATCCCTACCAGAGCCGCTCTTCGGGGAAAAGGCGCAGCGAACGAGGCGTAGGAAGGCGCTCTGCGCGGTGAAGCCGGCTAGAACGAACGCGGCGGCACGGCGGGCATGCCCATGACGGCGACAAAAACAGCCGAAGAGGTTCTCGAAGCCCTCGCCGCCGAGCCCCTCTCGGCGCTCGAGCGCTCCCACCTGTCGGGCTGGGCCCGTACCATCTGCTTCGAGATCCAATTTCGAGCCCACGAAGGTCGTGCACCCCCGGCTGCGCTCGTCGCGATCGACCACGCGGAGCGCCGAAGAGCGAGGCTCGACCGCGCCCTGTGGGTGGCGGGCGCAGGCGCGCTGTGCGCTGCGCTCGTTTGGCTGGTGCGTGGCGGGTGAGCGAACAAGCACCCGCCCTTTTACTTGTCGCGCACAGCCCGCGGCGCACCCGCCGACGACTCGGCATTCGTAATCCACGCACGCCACGTATCGAGCGCCAAACGCTGCTCCTCGTCCGCGCGATCGTAGGCGAGTCGCAGTGCGTGGTTGAACGCGCTACCGTCGAGCCAGGGTGCGTGTGCGGGGAGGCGGTCTTCGTCGACCCAATCGCCACGGGCACTCCAGTCGAGCATCCCCTCCACCGTCGGCGCGACAAACAGTAAGGCGATGTCTGCGCAGAGCGCGCAGGTGATGGTCGGCTTCTTGCGAATCAATGCTCCGAGCCAGGCTGCGCGCGAGGGCCGATGGCGCAGGTAGCAGCTCGCGATGAGCGCGGTTGCCTCGACGTCGATGCCCTCCACGCCAGCGGCGATGGCGCGTTCTACCCACTCGTCGAGGAAGTCGTCTCGTTGGCCGATCCAATTGACGAGCCCGGACACGATCTCGACGAGGGATGCTGCATGGCCTTGCTCGTGGGCCCTGCGTGTGGTCTCGAGCAGGATGCGCTCCGAGACGGGGCTCGCACGGTACTGGAGCACGGCGACCAGCTCGCGAACGAAGTGCACGTCGCTCACGTGCGCGAGCAGCAGCGAGCCGAGCTCTCGCTCCATGCGCTCGGTGTAGCAGTCGTTCCAGAGATGCAGCGCCTCGAGCAGCAGGCCGAGCAGGCGTCGCGCCTCGTCGTGGTCGGCTTCGCCCTTCGAGAGCTCGGCGAGCACGTGCGAGTAGACGGTGTGAAACGTGGGGCTTCCAGGGGATGACATGTACGGCTTCATGGCCTGCTCCGCGATGGGCGGTTGATGATCGGATAACGGTCGCGGGTCGATCGCGCTCAACCACAATCGTCATGAACGCACGCGTTGGTTCGGGCGCCCACCGAAGAACGAGGCCGCCGTTCAGGCGTGGCGGCTTCAGGCCCCTAGCACGCGTCGCGCAGCACGGGGTCAGCCGCGATCGCCTCGCGCGATGCGACCACGCGCACGCTCGTGAGGGCCCTTGTTAGCGCGATGTGCAGGCGCTTGTCGCGCTTGTCGAGCTCGACGGGCAGGTCGACGACGACGATGACCTTACGCTCCAGGCCCTTGAAGCGCAGGAAGGTGTCGACCACGAGCTTGTCGTGCGCCGTGGCGTCGTCGGCGCGCGCCACCGGCACGCCCGGGAGTCGCAGGGCTTGAAGCACGCGGCTCTGGCGTTGCCCGCGCAGCGAGACGATAGCGATGTCACGCGGCTGAAAGCCCTCGCCCCGCAGGCGCTGCACTTCGGCCGCAACCTTGTTGGGCACCGACTCCTCGGTGGGGCAGGCCACGACCGCGAGCACGTTCTGGGCGATCGCCTCGCGCGTTGGAGGTGGGGCGAGGTCTTGCCCGCCGCCGTAGGCCTGCGCCACGCGCCACAGCGCTTCGGGATTGCGGTAACAGCGAGTGAGGCGATTCTTGGCCTTGAAGAGCTGCTCGTCGATCGTGCGCTCGTCCCAGAACGCCTGGCTCGGATCACGAAACGCCCACAGGCGCGCGTGCTTCGCGAGCGCGTCGACGAACAGCCAATCCTGCTCGGCGAAGTCCTGAGCCTCGTCGACGATCACCGCTTCGAAGCCGTGCCCCGCCTTCTCCACGAGCTCTGCGGCGTCCAGGGCCGCGCGCTCCCAGGCTTCCGCGTCGTCGAGCGCGACGGGCTCTTCGCCGTGCTGCACCAGCAACTCGTTGGCGTAACGTCGGACGGCGCGTACGGTGACGCCCGATGCTTCGAGCGTCCCTGACAGCCACTGGGCGAGCGCTTCGGTGAAACACAGAAGGAGCGTCTTTGCTCCCGTACGCGCGCTGCGGCGGGCCGCCTCCATTGCGAGCAACGTCTTGCCGGAGCCGGCGGGCCCGGTGACGAGCAGGCGCTCGTTGTCGGCCCACTGGTCGAGCACCTCGAGCTGCGCGCGATCGAGCTCGACGCGAGCCTCGTCTTCGAGGGCCGCGCGCACCCCGAGCGACATGCGCGGCACCCACGTCTCGTCCCACAGCTCGTGCAGCACGTCGACCCAGCCTGCCTTGGGCGTGAATGCGTCGCGCTTGGGCAGGGCTCGCTCGAACAGCGCGGGCAAGGTGTGCTCGAGCTGGCCGAGGTCACGTGCACCCAGCACGAGCCCCACGAGATCGCCTTGCGTGAGCCCTTGCTCGGAGTCGATGTCTGGAAAGCACAGCGCCGTTCCCGCGAGCACACCCGAGAAGCCGCGCGCGTTGAGCGCCGCGCGCAGCTTGTTGGCCACGCTGAAGGCCTGATCGCGCGGAGCCTTCTTCATCTCGCGGCCATTCTGGAGCCACGCGCCATCACGCTTTTCGATGCGCCCGCCCTTCACCTCGATGACCACGAAGCCCCGCTTCGGATCGGCGATCACGAAGTCGCCCTCGCCGTCGTAGCCCCGCGCATCGCGAACCTTGAGCGAGTGCCAGGCGCAGAAGCCCGCGGGCAGGTGCCTGCGCAGCGCATCGTGGAGCAAGCGCTCACCGCGATTGTCGTTCGTCGAAGGCCACGTCGCGGGGTACAGGGCAGCTCGCACCATGAACCTGATGGTCGGCGCCCGTCGCCCAGCGATCAAGGGCGCGCTGACGCAAAGTGGCGAGGCGCGGAATCGACGTTCAGGTCGGCCAAACCAGGCGATTAGCCACGTTTGGTTTCAACAAGGGATCCGGTGCGGTGACGTGGGGACATCACAGGCTGTCGAGCGCGTCGAGAATCGATCGCACGGAGTGGGCCAGGCGGTGTCCATCGTCGACCTCGATCAGCGTCGCGCCTGTGCGTGAGGCGTAGCGGCGAGAGACCTCGATCGGGATCACGTCATCGTCCGTGCCGTGAATGATGATGGTTGGCGCCACGCGTTGGAGCTCGGATGGATCGGTGTTTGGCTCCTCGGCGCGTTCGAGGGCAGGAGCACACAGCGCCATTCCGGGTAGAGCCACGTCCGCACGCATCGCTGCGAGCACCGCCGTGAGGCCGCCGTAGCTCGAGCCCACCACGAAAGGGCGCCTTTCAAGCATGATCGGCACAGCCGTCTCGACACGCGCGCGCAGCGACATGCCGCGGCAATCGGGCGCGATCACGGTATGGCCCGCGTCACACAGCGCGAGATACTTGCTGCCGTGGGGCCCTGACTCGAGGCCGTGAAGGAACAGGACGGTCTTGGGG
>CAYNOM010000696.1:0-3849 GCA_964398415.1 uncultured Polyangiales bacterium
CGCAAGCCGCCGCCACGATGGCTGCTGTGGTCGAGACGTTGAAGGTCTTTGGAGCTCCACCTGTGCCGCACGTGTCGATGACCTGGTTGAGGTCACTCGTGGTGGGCACGGGCGTGACGTTTTCGCGCATGACCCGTGCCGCGCCGAGCAGCTCCTCGCTCGTAGGCACTCTCAGCGCCAGCATGCCGAGCAGGGCGCCCATCTCGGCGTGGCTGGCCTCGCCCGCCATCATCACGCGAAAGGCATCTCGGCTCTCGTCCGCCGTGAGGCTTCTGTGGCCGAGCAGGATCTGGAGAGTCGCGCGGAGCTTGGGTGACGCAGCGGTGGTCATCGTGGGTTAGGTTAGAACGTAACCTGATCCCAGACGTCGTGAAAGCACAGCACGAGCTGCACGAAGCCCGCGGCGAAGCCGAGCACTGCGCCGACGATGATGAGCTTCCACTCATCCTGCTGAAAGGCTGGGCGCAAGACGCCCTCGAAGCTCGTCGAGTCGAGCTGCTTCATGCGCGAGAACAGCTCCTGCTTGATGTCCATGGCTTTGTCGGCGAACTGATAGAGAAAGCCGCCCTCCTTGGGTAGCTCTGCCTCCATCCGCGCAAACAGCTCGCTGCGCAGGGCCTCGCGCTTGTCGGCCGGAAACAGCATCGAGGCCATCGGGTTTTTCTCGTACTTGTCGAGCAGGGCCGTCAGGTGCCGGCGCACGATGTCGAACAGCAGCTCGCCCTGCATGCCCGAGGTGATGGTGCGGACGATGTTCTCGGGGTTCATCACCTTCTCGGCGATGTCTTGCGAGTAAAGCTCGGCGACCTCGTGCTGCCGCTTGTGAAACAGCCCCTGCACCGTGATGGGACCGATTTTCACAGGGGCCTTGGGCTCGAAGATGAGCTTCACCGCGAGCCAGTTGGTCGCGTAGCCGACCGCGAAGCCTGCCACGGGCAAAGTCCACCACACGGGGACCGCCACCCACTGCAGCATCTGCAGCACGCCGAACGGAAGGCCGAAATACAGGCCCGACATGCGCACGAACTTGAACTCCTCGCGGCCCACATTGAGAAACATGTCGCTGATGAGCTGCCGGTTGTTGCCCACGGTGCTCATCACCACGCGACGCAGGTCGATGATGCGCTCGACGTCTGCGTGTAGATCCTCGAGGATGGCGGCGGCCGTGTTCTCGATCTCGGCGCGCAGCATCGTGCGGATCATCTGCTGCGCCTGGGGCGCCATCTTCGCCCAGGCCTCCTTGGCATGCTTCTCGGTGATGTCGCGCAAGAGCTCGTCGGTGAGTTGATCGAGCGCGGGTCCGAGCTCCTTCGCCATCTTCTTGGCGTTGAAGCTTGCGAACAAGTCACGGATGTTGATGAGTTGGCCCAGGATCAGATCGGTCGAGCGCTTGGCGAGCTTCATCGCCGAGGCGGGCACGATGCCCTGCCAGCCGAGGTAGGGCTTGATGCCGACGAACTCCGAGGGCTTGAACATCATCTTCACGGCGACGGCGTTGGTCCACCAGCCGACGAAGGCGCTCACGATGGGGATGATCCAGGTCGGCCAGCCGCCGGCGATGATGAGCTCGAGGAATTCCATCACTTCTAGGTTCTCGGCGTGTTTGGGGCGGCAGATCTTGCGCGCAAGGGGCGCTGTCGGCAATGCGGGCGGCGGTTTTCCGGGCGCGATGGCGGGCGCGCTCACGCAACTCGGTCGTGCAGCCAGCTCAGGAGGTCTTGGGTGACCTCCTCGCGATTGGTCTCGTTCGTCAGCTCGTGGCGTGCGCCCGGATAGATACGCGTGGTCACCGACTCGAACCCGGCATCGCCCAGGGCCTTCTTGAGCTTGCGGATGCCGGCGAGCTGGTTGTTCACCGGGTCCATCTCGCCCGCCAGGATGTAGATCGGCAGCGCCTTCGGCATGCGCGCGAGGTGGTCTTGCGTGCAGATCTCGGCGAGGCCTCCGAGCACGTCCCACCACAGCTGGGTGGTGCAGTCGAACCCGCAGAGCGGATCGCCCCCGTACTTGTCGACCTCTGCGGTGTCACGACTCAGCCAGTCGTAGGCGGTGCGCGGATCAGTAAAGCGCTTGTTGAAGGAGTCGAACGTGAGCTTGCGGATCAGGGCGCTCTTGCCGCGTTTTCCGAGGCGCAGTCGCTCGGCCGCGACGATCAGCCGCGGCGCCTGGTAGGCGAGGGGCGCGTCGTGGGTGGTGCCACTGAGGATGAGCCCTGCGATGGCGTCGCCGTGTTGCAGGGCAAAGCCACGCACGATGTACGAGCCCATGCTGTGGCCCATCAGGTACACAGGCAGCCCGGGGTGACGCGCTTTGGCCTCCTCGAGCACGCAGCGAACATCGTCCACGACCTTCTTCCAGCCATCGCGGTCTCCGAAGTGGCCGAGATCGTCGGGCGTGCGCGCGGTGTGACCATGTCCGCGATGATCGTGGGCGTACACCGCATAGCCGCGGTCGGTGAGGGCTTGGGCGAGACGGGCGTAACGTGCGCTGTGCTCGGCCATGCCGTGCGCGATCTGCACGATTGCGCGCGGGGGGGATGACGGAAGGAAGGCGCGCACGAACAATGGCGTGCCGTCTCGTGCGGGGAGCCTGAAGTCGCTCTCTTGCATGGTGCGGGGATGGTAGCCGCCGAAAGGCGATCCATCGCGTACAATTTCGCACACGGGAGCTGAGACCAGCGTGAATCTGCGAGAGAGCAACCTCGACAAGCTCGGACAGCGCGTCTTCGACGTGTTGATCGTGGGCGGTGGCATCAACGGCGCGGTCAGCGCATCGGCCCTCACGTCGCAAGGCGCCAAGGTCGCCCTGATCGACAAGGGCGATTTCGGCGGCTTCACCAGCCAGGAGAGCTCGAACCTGGTGTGGGGCGGCATCAAGTACCTCGAGACCTACGAGCTCGGCCTGGTGCGCAAGCTGTGCTTGTCGCGCAACCGCTTGATCCGCGCCTACCCATCCACCGTGCGCGAGGTGCGCTTCTTCGTGACGCTCGCGCGCGGCTTTCGCAAGGGCAGGCTGCTCTTGTATCTCGGCGCGTGGCTGTATTGGCTGATCGGCAACCTGTTCACGAAGGGGCCGCGCCTTCTCTCGCGTACCGACATCGCACGCGAGGAGCCGATCGTGCGGCTCGATGGGGCCGTGGGCGGCTTCGAGTACTCCGATGCCTATCTCGTCGACAACGACGCACGCTTCGTCTTCAACTTCGTGCGCGCTGCCATCAACCATGGTGGCATCGTGGCCAACTACGTCGAGTCGCTGGGGGCCGAGCGCGGTCCGGGTGGGCTGTGGCACTGTCGAGCGCGCGACTCGGTGCGCGGGCGCGAGCTGACGATACGCGCGCGCGTCTTGATCAACGCGGCCGGGCCCTTCGTGGATCTGCACAACGAGCGTACCCAGGTGCAGACCGAGAGCCGGCACCTGTTCTCGCGCGGCGTGCACCTGATCGTGCGCAGGCTCCCGCAGGTGCCGCGCGTGCTGACCTTCTTCGCGGACGACGGGCGGCTGTTCTTCGTCATCCCGCTCGGCAACAAGAGCTGCATTGGCACCACCGACACGCGCGAGGAAGAGCTGCCTCCCGTGGTGCGCGACGAGGACCGACAGTTCATCCTCGACAACATCAACAAGCGCCTCTGCCTCGAGCGCCCGCTCACGCAGGGCGACGTGATAGCCGAGCGCTGCGGCGTGCGTCCCCTCGTCATCTCGCGCCGCGCCACGAACGGCGCCGATGCCGATTGGACCCAGCTCTCCCGCAAGCACGTCATCGAGGTCGACTCGGCGCGCGCGCACCTCAGCATCTTCGGCGGCAAGCTCACCGACTGCCTCAACGTGGGTGAAGAGGTGGCTGCGGCCGTG
>CAYNOM010000697.1:0-2147 GCA_964398415.1 uncultured Polyangiales bacterium
CGGGCACGTGGAGACCTGGCGCTCGCACGTCACGGTTGAAGTGTACCTAGTTGTAGATGCGTTGCACTTGCCCGACGCGCGGGGGAAGCTCGCGACCACGAACCTGTTGTTGCCGCAATACCACTCCCCCAGAGCCCTCAAGTTGCTAATGCTGCCGCAGTAGCTCATCGATGTCTGGTAGGTCTCCGCGCGCGTCGGCCATGGCGAGAGGCTGCAGACGCCCCCATGGTACGCCTTCACCGGATTTTGCCGAGCACTCTGATCTGCCCTTGCGCGCGCCACTGTTGCAGCATCGAAGCCCGCGATGATCTCGCCGTAGATCTTGTCGCCTTGCGCCTTCAGCTCCGCCCCGTGCGGCGCCCCGTTGAACTGGCGAGCCAGGGTGGTGTACTGCGTGCGAACGGCGCTGAGCGCGGTCGTGAGCGTGGCAATGAGCCCGTCAATTTCGTTCACGCGCTCACGACCTGGCCCGGTGCGCCACTCGTTTCTTTCCTGGATCTGATCACCGCAGGGCGTGCGCTCAGCCAACTGCTGGATGTTGCTCACGTCGGCGAGGAAGCTGTTGCGCGTTACGGAAAGCGCGCTCAGGGCGTTGCGAAGCCCGGCCTCGTAAGCCTGCACGTCGGGGAGGAGACGTGTTGGCATGTCTGGGATGTCCACCGCCGCCACCTTCTCGACTGCGGAACACTTCGCGAAATCGTTGTAGCAGTTCGTGGCGGCCGTGAGGATCGCCAGGTTGTTATTCTTCAGAGCCTCGATAAGCCTGTTCAGCTCCTTGCCGTCGAAGGCCTCGAACTCGGTCTTATGGCTGAGCACGTACTCGCCTTCCCGGATCGCCGTATCGTTCGCGTTGATCTGCTTCATGAGGTCGTCCATGAAGCGCTTGCGCTGCTCGAGCATGTACGGGCTTTCGTATGGCAGCTCGAGCCCGCTGTAGGACCGGAAGGTCGCGAACACGCCGCGGCCACCGTTCCCGACAACAAGATCTCGCAGTCCTTGCGAGCGCGCGGTGAAGTCCTCCAGCGTGGTCATGCCGATCTTCGCGTCCCCAATTCCACCAGCCTGGTAGAAGTAGACGGAGACCTGCCTGTTCTCACTGAGCTTTTCCATCGTCTGCTTGAAGTTGGCTTCACCGCCGGACCCGGCGTACGAAGCCTTGACCTGGGCCGCAAACGCCTGCTTTTCCGCGTCGCTCCCGGTCTTGATCTCGAGCACGCCGATGAGCTCGCCGCCCGTCGTGATACTGGAGAGGAAGTAGTCCCCGCACTCCTTCTGGAATCGCGCCTTGTTATTTACATATTCCCGGGCCCAATAGTCGGTCAGACGGGTCACATCGAGGTGCCTCGTCGTGTTGATGACTTTGGCGTGCGCCAGGACGAACAGCGAGTACCGCTGCATTTTCTGCGACGATGCGTAGGTCGCCTTGGCCGACGCACGTCCAACCCCGAAGCGGGCCGACGCACTGACCGAGAATTCGAGCGCCTGGTCAAGCTGCTCGCGGCTCTCGATGAGCTCGTAGCGGAAGGTGCTCACCTGGCCACCGACGCCGGTCGGGGACTTGGGCTCAGAGTCAATCTGGACGCACGGCGTCCCGGTCGACGTACCCATCGACGTATCGAACCCCCAGCCCCACCCCATGGTCAGATCGTCGAAATCGCCAACCCTGACGCTCTTGACGTAGATGGGCGATGCCTCGTCGCCGGGCTGTGCGCCTCCGTCCTCTCCGGGCGTCAGGACGTCCGGGATCTCGAGGAGACCGGCATCCATTGGCTCGTCGGCGCCGTTCGCGGTATCGGCCTCGCCTGCCTCACCACACGCACTGGCAAAAGTCAGCGCGAAACACGCGGCGACCGCACCGGCGGCACGCGCCATGTATCTTGATTTCGATGACACTCGATAAGACATGTTGATCGTTCGCCTGCCCGACCGGGGTTGGCGCTCCTTCTGCGGTGCGCCGAGAGCACGGAGCGTGCCAGCTCGTGGCGTGGCGCTGCGCCACCTCCCAGACGCTTGTTCGTCGGGGGGACGCGAGGCGGGTCACACAAATGTCTGGCGGAGCGGGCATGAATGAGCAGAACTCGCGCACGCCGCGTGCGTGATCGAGCAACGATGGCTTGTAGCGACCGCAGACACTCCTTCGGGGACGC
>CAYNOM010000697.1:2247-3846 GCA_964398415.1 uncultured Polyangiales bacterium
GCGACGATCGGCTTTCTTCGATCCCTGCGTCCCGTTCACGCGGTCACGGTCCTAGACCGGAAGGCGTACGGCGCCATGACCTGTCCCCGTGCCGCGACTTCCCGCCCTCGGCTCCCGGCCCCACGCGACCCCCGCGCTCGACCCCAACCTCGCCCCTACCCGCTCTCTCCCCGTCCCCGAACACGCCCCTGGCGCGCGGCTTGCCCCAAGCGCTGCATTTCGTTAGCGTCAGCGCCACATGAAGTGCCCTTTCTGCGGTCACCTCGACAACAAGGTCATCGACTCGCGCCTGTCACAGGGCGGCGAGGTCACGCGTCGGCGTCGCGAGTGCGATAGCTGCGGGCGCCGCTATACGACCTACGAGCGCATCGAGGAGGTCTTGCCGCTGGTGGTCAAGAAGGACGGCCGGCGCGAGCCCTTCGACCGCATGAAGGTGCTGGCGGGGCTGCGGCGCGCCTGCGAGAAGCGCCCGGTGTCGAGCGAGGCCATCGAGCGCGTGGTCGACCAGATCGAGCGCGCGCTCGTCGATTCGGGCGAGAAGGAAGTCAGTAGCTCCATGATCGGCGAGCGCTGCATGGAGGCCCTGCGCGACACCGACCCGGTGGCCTACGTGCGGTTTGCCAGCGTCTATCGCAGCTTCAAAGACATCCACGAGTTCATGAACGCGCTCTCCACGTTGCTGAAGAACCCACCGTGACCCAGCCCTTCGACGAACAGATGATGACGCTTGCGCTCGCCACCGGGGCGCGCGGTCGGCCGAGCCCGAATCCGCACGTCGGGGCCGTGGTGGTGAGGGACGGCGAGGTGCTCGCCACGGGCTATCACCACGCGGCAGGCGAAGCTCACGCCGAGGTCGACGCGCTCGAGAAGCTTGGCGGGCTCGCGCCTGGGGCGACGCTCTACGTCACGCTCGAGCCCTGCAATCACGTGGGGCGCACGGGGCCCTGCGCCGACTACCTGCTCCAGGCGGGCGTGTCGCGCGTGGTGATCGGTTGCGAAGACCGCATCCCCGGCCACGGTGGCGGCGCTGCGAAGCTGCGCGCCCACGGCGTCGAGGTGCAGATGGGCGTCATGCGCGACGCCGCTGAAGCGCTCGTGGCCGACTTCTACAAGCGCGCCCTCGAAGGGCTGCCCTACCTCACGCTCAAGGCTGCGCTCACGCTGGATGGTCGCATGGCCGCGCGTACGGGCGACTCGCGCTGGATCACGGGCGAGGAGGCGCGAAAGCACGCCCATCGCATGCGCGATCGCGCCGATGCGGTGCTGGTGGGCGTGGGCACGGTGCTCGCCGATGATCCCGAGCTCACGGTGCGTCACGTGCAGGGGCAAGACCCCGTGCGTGTGGTGCTCGACAGCGCGCTGCGCACGCCGCTCACGAGCAAGCTCTTGCGTAGCGGCCGCTCGCCGGTGTGGATCTTTCACACCGAAGACGCCGACACCGAGCGTGTCCTGCGCCTTCGCGACGCGGGCGCGGTGCTCTTTGCGACGCCGCGCGGATCGCGTGGGCTCGACCTCGACCACGTGCTGCGTGAGCTGTCGCGACGCAATGTCATGAAGTTGCTCGTCGAGGGAGGCCCGCACGTGCACGGCGCGCTACTC
>CAYNOM010000698.1:0-3845 GCA_964398415.1 uncultured Polyangiales bacterium
TAACCCGCCAGAGTTTCCGGATCTCGACCCGCCAGAGTTTCCGGATCCCACACCAACGCTCTCGTTGCTCGTGCTCCCCACGGGCGCCGGCAAGACGCTCGTCGCCAATGACATCGCCCGGCGCTTCGCTGCATCGGGACGCGTGCTCTGGCTCGCGCCCAGCTGGGAGCTGTTGGCGCAAGCCGCCTTCAGTTACGCCCGCCGCCATGAGCACAGCGCGCTGTCTCGCATGGGTGGAGCACGATCTCCTCTGCGCCGCATGCTGCCGGAAGATGCGCGCCGTGCCATTCAGTACACGACCCTGCACACCTGGCATCGGCGTGAGCACGACGACGATCTCGCACCGGATCGAATGACCCTGATCGTCATCGATGAGTGTCACTGGGGTATCCATGGATCGATGGGTCGCGCCCTCCTTCAGCGTTATCACGGCCGAGTGCCGATGCTGGGGTTGTCTGCGACGCCACGCCACCTGCCCATGCCGTACGCCGCCGAGCCTGTTCGCATCGGCTATCGCAAGACGTTCGCGGACCTCGAGGGCACCTACCTCGCCACGCCTCGCCTTCAGACCCCGGAAACCGGCCGTAGCTTTCGACCACACCTCTCCCGCATGGGCGATTTCACCGAACGGTCGCTGCGCGAGCTGGGCGAAGACGATGCGCGCAACGAGCTGATCTGTCGAACGCTGCTCATGGGGATCCGCGCGAAGCAGTACAGCCGTGTGATGATCTTCGCGTGCAACGTCGACCACGCAAACCGTCTCGCGAGCATGCTTTCGCGGCATGGCGTGGATGCCCGGGCTCTGCACTACGAAGTGAGCAACGAGACGCGACGATCTGAGCTCATCGCCGACTTCAAACGCGGGTCATTCAACGTCATCGTCAACGTCGCCATGCTGGCCCAGGGCGTCGATGTACCAGACGTCGACGCCGTGTTTCTCACGCGTCCGACTGCGAGCGAGGTCTTGTGCTCGCAAATGGTAGGGCGCGGCGCGCGGCGCATCGAAGGAAAGAAGCATCACTTCTGGATCGTCGAATTCACCGACAACCTCGAGCAGCATGCGCAGGTCGTATTTCACGCTCGCGATCTCTTGCCTCCCCTCGTCGCCCAACGTCCCGGTCGATCGCGGACGACTCTGCCCACATGCCACCTGCCCCCCCCCGATCACCCGCGCTTCGCGCGTCTCTCAGAACCCAGCGAGGTCGCTGGTCTCGCCTACGTCGAAGACCAGACCTTCGGCGTGGAGATCGAGCTCACCTCGCCGCTGGGCTCGCCCGATCAGACCGGCCTCGTGTACGGCAGTTGGCGCTGGAAGCTCGTGGCCGATCAGATCATCGACGCCATCGCAAGCGTCGCCACGCTTCCGGTCGATCGCGAGCCACGAAACTATCACCAAATGAAGGACACAGATCGCTGGCGAGTCGAGTTCGACCGCTCTGCCGGGTGGGAGGTGGTCTCGCCCATCTTGAGCAACGCCGAGGGCTTCTGCGAGCTCGTGAACGTATTGTCTGCCCTGCAGGCGCTGGTGCGCGAGTCGGATGCGCTGCACGTCAACCATCGCACCGGCCTTCACGTGACCCTCGGTACGGGCCTTCAAGACGATGATCAAGTTCGCGGTCTGGTGCGACTGGCGCAGCTCCTCGAACCTGGCCTGTTTACCCTCGTGTCGCCCTCTCGTCTGTACGCCTTTCAAAGCCGCCACTACGTGACGCGTGAGCGCAACCCGTACTGCAAGCCGCTACGGGAGCTCGATGTAGAGCCTTGCGAGTTGGGCCTGACCTCGTTCAGCACGCCCAGCGCGACGCTGCGCTATCGCTCCGTCAACCTCTGCCACGTTGCACGAAAGGACCAGCACATCGAGATCCGCATGCACAACGGCACCACGCGCTATCCGGTGGTGGTCGCATGGATCTCGCTGTGGATGACGCTACTCAATCGCGCACGCTTTCGGTGGCCCGAGAGCGGAACCCGAGTCCCCGTCTTCCCGGGCGGAAATGTCACCATCGATGCCGCGCAGGCACGCTCTGAAGACCTGTTCGCGATGCTGCAGGACCTCGACGTGCATCTCGACCCGCGCCTACAGGCCGTCCTTGTCAAGCGCAGGGCGCAGCTGCTGGGACGCTGGCGAAAGGTCATCCCGCGACGGGTACGTGCGTGGCGCACCTTTTGGCCGACGGACGTCGCTGCATCCGAGTGCCCGTAGCTTCATGGAACGCAGTCGCGCGTGGCGCTTGGCCCGATCTTTTCCCGAAGTGGCAGCGGCTTCGCCGACATGAAGGCCGCAGTGGGTATGGCGTGGAATTTCACTCGCGGCGAAGGTCCGCTCGTCATCTCGGCGATTCACGCGGGGCACGAGCTTCGCCCCGAGCTACACGCGTGTTCTGCGCTCGATGCAGCGACGCGCCTGCGTGAGGAAGATCCCTATACCGACCGCTTCACGCTGCTCGCCCCGAATCGCATCGTCGTCAACACCTCACGCTTCGAGGTCGACCTCAATCGCCCCCTCGGCAAGGCTGTCTATCTGGAGCCGCGAGATGCGTGGGGGCTCAGCGTGTGGCGCAAGAGGCCTAGCGACGCGCTCCTGCATGCCTGCCGGGCCAAGTGGAAGCGCTTCTACCGCGAAGCAGCGGCATTCTTCGACGAGCTCCGCGCTCGTTACCCCTTCTTCGTCGTGCTCGATGTCCACTCGTACTGCCACCGGCGCGAAGGTCCGAGCGCAGCCTTCGACGACCCCAGACACAACCCCGATGTGAATATCGGCACCTCCAACATCGATCGTGAGCGATGGGGCCCGCTGCTGGACGGCGTCATCGACGATCTCAGCTCCCTTCGGATGCCCCACGGAAGACTCGACGTGCGCGAGAATGTCAAGTTCACCGGTGGGCACTTCTCTCGCTGGATCAACGATCGCTACGCTGGGAGCGCATGCGCGATCGCCGTCGAGTTCAAGAAGATCTTCATGGACGAGTGGACGGGAGTGCCCAATGCCGAGATGCTCGAGCACCTCGTGGCAGCTCTCGAGGGCAGCCTTCCCGGCATGGGCAGGGCCCTTGAAGCCTTGGGCGTCATGGACGACGCTTGGCTCATGTCGATCTCGAACAGCGCCGAAAGTGCATCCCCAGAGGACCATGTCGACGTCTAGCGCAGCCGGTGAGATCGAGGACGCGCCGGCGAGACCTGATCTGGTCGCCGGCTCTCGGCTCCTCGAGCGGCTCTCACCTCTGATCAGGGTGTACGCGGCCGAGCAAAGCCAAGCAGACTCGCGCCTGGTGGTCGCGGCACCCCACCACGCGCCGGCCCACACCAAGGTCTCGAGTGGGCACGACGTCGAAACGGGGCCCGTCGCGCTCGCACTGGCGCGCGCATTGGGCGGCAAGTGCGTCGTGGCGCACGAGATGCGTACCTTCGTCGACCTGAACAAGAGCCCGCACGAGCAGCAAGCGTCGGTGCGTCACCTTGGACGCCTGTCGTTTCGAGAAGCTGACCGCATCTTGAAGCTCTACTACCAAAGCCAGCTCTTCGCGACGAACCCGTCGACCGTGATCGAGATCCACGGGCATGTCCGCGGTCACTTTGACATCGAAGTGTCGGCCGGATGCCTCCTCGATGAGCGCGTGCCGCAAGATCACGCACTCGGCGACGCGCTTCGAGACTTCAAGCTCGAGCTCGTGCGCGGCCTGAGCGAGGCGCCGGCGTTTCGCGAGAGCCCGCCAACGGTCGGAGTCTACCCACTCGACCGCGACGTGCGCTTCGCGGCCACGGGCACACACACGTTCAACAAGGTCGAAAAGCTGCGTGAGCTAGGCGTCAACGTAGCGGGGCTCCACATCGAGCTCGGGCCGCAG
>CAYNOM010000699.1:0-3840 GCA_964398415.1 uncultured Polyangiales bacterium
GACACCGCGCGCTCGAGCTCTTCATCGCGATTGCGTCGGCGCAGCGCCTTCAGGCGGTTGCGCGCCAGCACCAGTTCACCGACCAGGTTCATCAGGCCATCCAGGCGCTTGGTGTCGACGCGGACGCTGGTTTCCGCCGGGGCCGGGGCTTTCGCGGCACGAGGCGCGTCGCACTCCACCACCTCGACCTCGAAGCCCTCGTCGCGCAGCTGTCCTGCTGCGATCTCGCCGTGCGTGAACGACGTGCGCGCGACGACGGTGGTTGGCAATCGCGACGCGAGCCGCAGCGCCTGCGCGGGCTCGTAACCGAATAGATCCTCCAGCACACTCGCCGCGCTCTCGCGCGTGCGACCACCGAAGCTCGTCACCACGACGTCGACGCTCACGCCCTACCCCCAACAGAGAAATATCATGAGGCCCCTCTGCGAGGATAGGTGAGCAGCTTTCGCCACCGGTGCGCGGTGTGGGCGGCGTGGGCCGCACACAGACCTCCCACCACGCGGCCAAGGCGCGTCTGCTACAACTGCCGCGTGCAGAAGCGCGACTACATCACCGCCGAGGGCCACAAACGCCTGTGCGAGGAGCTCGATCGCCTGCTCAGCGTCGAGCGACCGAAGGTGGTCAAGGGCGTGGCGGACGCCGCCGCCGAGGGCGATCGCTCGGAGAACGCCGAGTACATCTACGGCAAGAAGAAGCTGCGCGAGATCGACAAGCGCATCGAGTTTCTGACGAAGCGGCTCGACTTGCTCACGGTCGTCACCGACATCCCGCCCGAGGGCACGACGAAGGTGTTCTTCGGAGCCTTCGTGGAGCTCGAGGACGACGAAGGACAGCGCCACCGCTACCGCATCGTGGGTGCCGATGAGACCTCTGCCGAGCGCGGGTTCATCTCGATCGACTCGCCGGTGGGGCGTGCCCTGCTCGGCAAGCGCGTGGGTGACGCGGTCACGGTGCAGCGTCCGAAGGGTGAGGTCACCTTCGAGATCGCCTCGGTTTGTTACTCGCCGCCGTCCGACTGAGTACGCTGAGCTATCTAAGGCTCGACCTCGCCGTTCAAGATGCGCGGCGCGAGCAGCAGCGTGTACTTGCCCGCCTCGTCGGTGAGGGTCTGACCAATCGGCACGGCGCGCTTGCCGCCGCTCAGGTCTTTGACGAGGGCGTAGGCATCGAGCGTGGCGGAGGCTACGGCTTGGCCGTCGCCCGTGATGTGGCCTGCGATCACGAGCGGTGCAGGCAGCACGAATCCAGCATCGTCGAGGTCGGTATCGGTGACCTGCACGGCCAGGTTGGGCACGTACACCCATGGAAAGCCGCTCGCGAAGCTCGGGCGCGCCGAGATGTCGTAGTAGCCGATGTCGACGGGCAAGAGAAAGCGCCCGCTGCCATCGGTGATCGACTCCGAGCTGCGATTGAAACCCGCGACCTCGCCGAGCACGCCATTGACGCCGAGCGCCGAGGCCCGCACCAACACGTTCTGGACCGCAAGGCCGTCGGAGGTGCGCACGGGGCCACGGTAGCGCGCGCCAGTGACGAGCGTGTAGCCCTGACCCTGCTGGGGGCCGCCGCGGGCCTGGGTCTCGATCACGGCCACGGCGCGATTCGTCGTGGCGCGGTCGACGTTGTCGCGGTTGCCCCCGGGGCTCACGAATACGTCGTAGTCGCCTGGCAGCAAGAGGGCCGAGAAGCGTCCCTCGGTGTCGGTGTTGGCGCGCACCGTCGCGAGGCAAGTGAAGGGTGTCGGCAGATCCCCGGGAGTACTGGAGCGACACCAGTCGCGGTCACGTACGTCGCCCGTCACGGTGGGCAGCGCGAAGGTCGACCGAAAGACCAGCTCGGTGCCCGACAGCCGCACGTCCGGGCTCTCTTCGACCCGACCGCGAAACTCGACGAGCTTTGGCACCGACGGCATGGTGAGTGCGTTATCGTTCTCGCGATCGACGCGAGCCGCGGGGATGCGGATGACGGTCTGAAAAGGCGTGTCAGGGTCCAGGCTGATCTCGAACGCATGGGGCGACTCGGCGTCGAAGGTGCCCGCCTGTGCGTGCAGCTCGAAACTACCGTTTCCGTCCGTGCGCGCCGTCGAGCTCAGAACCTGGCCACTCAGAGCATCGATCAAACGCAGGCGGCGTCCGATTTGAGGCGTGGCGGCGGCGTCGATCAGAATGCCGCGAAAGGCCTCGAGCCCTGCGTACGCATGCTCGAAGCGCCCTTCGTCTCCGCTCACTTCCATGCTCCGCCGCACCGGAGGGTAGCGCGCGCTGTCGGGGCCGAGGGGCAGGATGCGCACGTCGTAGCGCTGGCCCGGAGCCAAAACGGCTACGAGGTTGTCCTGCCCGGGGTCGCCGCGATTCGAGGTTTCGTACACGACGGGCGAGGTCGGGTAGCCAGCGCCTTCCGGGACGGGCAGAAATGTCAGTTGGGCGAGCACGGGTGCGGTGTCCTGTCCCCGCACGAAACCCCTCACCGACGCCCCCGAGGGCAACGCGAGATCGAGGTCGCTGCGACTCTCCACGAGCTCGAAGGCCTCGAACGTGTGACGCGAGAGGGTACCCGGTTCACCGCGCCCCCGCGTGACCTGAAGCACGACCGTGTAAGGGACCTCGGCGCGCGCGCGCACGCACAGACCCCGCTCGCCATCGCAGCTGAGCTCTGCGGCGCAGTCCAAGTCGCTCACGCAGGCGTTGACCACGGGCGTCTCAGGCGCCTTTGCGCAGCCCAACGAGAAGAGCAGCGAGCACGCGGTACGAAGCCCGCGCGTCATGGTAGTCCTCCATCCTCGACGAGGCCTGCGCAATCCGCGATCAGCGCGTCGGCGGAATTCTCTGGAGCACCAATGACCCACCACTCGAGCTTCGCGATGTCGTCCGGGTCGCGCACGTTGTAAGGGCCCGTGCCTGCGAAGCGATTCGTCACCACCAGCTCGACGTGATTGCATGCGCGCTCGAAGGCGCCGCGCGGTGCGCACATGGTGAGGCGGGCGCGCGCCACCTCGCCGGTGGGTGCGATGTCGCTCTCGAAGCTGCCGCTGAGCTGGCCGTTGATCAGAAGCCGCGCAGTGAGCGCGTCGGCGATGTTTACGTCGGTCACGTCGGCCTGAAAGGCCACGAGATCGTCGCCGCACCTCGGGTCTGTGAACTCCGCGGGCGGCAAGCGTGACAGGGATGGAGGAGACAGGCTGAGCAGGTTGGCGGGCACGTTGGGCTCACCGAATTCGAGGCGATCTGTGACGAGGCAGCCTGCGACGAGCGAGAGCGAGACCAGCCCGACCCCGCAGGAAAGGGCCGTCTGTGCAGCCGGGTGAAGACCCCTCTCGAGACGTCGTCGCTCCATCGCCGCCGAGCCGCCCCCCTCCGAAGACCTCAGCTACCGCTCGAGCCAGGCTCGGGCGCGTCGGGCTCGCGCTCGAGGTAGCGGAAGATGGTGCGTGGGTCGACGCCGAGGTCGCGCGCCGTCTTCGTGCGATTGCCGTTGTTTCGCTCGAGCACCTCGAGGATGTAACGGCGCTGGAAGTCTTCGCGCGCCTGCGCCAACGACATGATCGGCTCGAGCGCCTCGGGGAACAGATCGAGGTCTTCGGGGCCGATCAAGCTGCGCTCGCACAGCACGAGCGCCTTTTTGATGCGGTTCTCGAGCTGGCGGACGTTGCCCGGCCAGCTGTACTTGCGCATCGCGATCAAGGCGTTGGGCGTGAAGCCCTTGACCTTGGTGCCGTACTCGTCGCCGTACTTCGAGAGCAGGAACTTTGCGATCACGATCACGTCGTCGCCGCGCTCGCGCAGGGGCGGCAAGTGCAGGTTGACCACGTTGAGGCGGTAGTAGAGGTCTTCGCGGAACTCGTTC
>CAYNOM010000700.1:0-3829 GCA_964398415.1 uncultured Polyangiales bacterium
CTTGTCCGTGCAGCACAGTCCATCGCGTGAACTTGAGGCGTCGTCAGGCGTCGTCTGTAGGAGCGCATCGAGACCCGCGTGCCGGCGGTGACCTCCGCGGCTGACGATCGAGATCCAGTGCCGAAACCGGGCCGCCCGCAGCCGAAGGCGAGGACGGCCCGCGTCGGGCACCCGATGAGGCTATGGTGGCGCGTCTCGCCGAAAAGGTGAGGGCCCGGAGCAGCAACTCCGGACCCTCGTGGCCCACGCACCAAAACTGCGGAGCCGTGGTTGATCTCACCCATTGGGGTCGCGCGGTCCACACGACCGATCACATACCGCCTCTACAACTGCCTCCGCTGCAGCCGTCAGGTTCGCCTGTGTCGCCGATGCGACCGGGGAAATCGGTACTGCCCAGGCGCCTGCGCGCGTAGCGCCCGCGTGGAGAGCCTTCGCCGCGCTGGACGCCGCTACCAGGCCACAGAAGTGGGCCGGCGGAACCACGCCGCCCGCCAACAGTTCCTTCTGAAGCGCCTCGCCGAGAAGATGACGCATCACGGTTCCCCGTCGACCCACGCGGAACCAACCTCCGCAGATCCCACGCCCCTTCCGGCCGGGAACACGGAGCACTCCAATGCGACATCGACCCCAGGGCGGCCTACAGGCCACCCTTCGCCGCGCTGCACACGCTGCAGGCGCACCCTCGGCCCGCTCGCTCGACGCCACTTTCTCGCACACCGACACGCACGCGGCCCGCCTGGGCGGTGAAGCATGATCCCCCACGAGCTCGAAGAGCGGATCTTGCGCCTGCACTTCGTCGAGAAGTGGACCGTGGGGACCATCGCAGCCCAGTGCGGCGTGCACCACAGCACGATCCGTCGGGTTCTGCACGACCGCGGCGTACTCGCCGCGCCGAGCGGAAGGCCGTCGATGGTGGACCCGTTTTTGGCCTTCATCGACGAGATCCTGACGGCCTACCCGACACTTCCGGCCAGCCGGCTCCACACGATGCTGGCAGAGCGTGGCTACAAGGGCAGCGCGAGCCACTTCCGTCGCCTCGTCTCACGGCTGCGCCCGAGGAAGCCCGCGGAAGCCTTCCAGCGTCTGCGCACGCTCTCCGGCGAGGAGGGCCAGGTCGACTGGGGCCACTTCGGACAACAACAGATCGGCCGCGCGACGCGCCCCCTGTCCGCCTTCGTCATGGTCCTGTCCTGGTCTCGGATGCCCTTCGTGCGCTTCTTCTACGACCAGCGCATGGGCAGCTTCCTCACTGGGCACGTCGACGCGTTCCACTTCTACGAAGGCGTCCCCAGGCGCCTGCTCTACGACAACCTCAAGTCCGTCGTACTCGAGCGCCGCGCCGACGCCATCCGCTTCCACCCCACCGCCCTCGATCTCGCCGCCCACTACCGCTTCGAGCCCCGGCCCGTAGCGATTCGACGCGGCAATGAGAAGGGACGGGTCGAGCGCATGATCCGCTACCTGCGCCCTTCCTTCTGGCCCGCGCGGACCTTCGAGGGCCTCGACGATCTCAACCGCCAGGTCCTGGACTGGTGCCGAACCATCGCCGGTGCGCGCGCCTGCCCCGAGGACGCCTCGCGCACGGTGCTCGAGGCGTGGGAGCACGAACGGACGCACCTGCTCGCCCTCCCTGACGACGACTTCCCCGCCCAGGACACCCTCGACGTACAGGTCGGAAAGCAGCCCTACGTGCGCTTTGACACCAACGACTACTCCGTCCCCCACGACCGCGTGCGGCGGACCCTCACCGTGCTCGCCACGCCGGACCACGTCCGGATCCTCGACCAGGACGACCTGGTCGCAGAGCACCTCCGCTCCTTCGGAAAGGGTGAGCAGATCGAGAACCGCGCGCACATCCAGGCGCTGACCACGCTGAAGCGGGAGGCGAGGGAGGCTCGCGGCATCGATCGGCTACACCACGCCGTTGCTTCGAGCGCAGAGTTGCTCCAGGGAGCCGCCCGGCGTGGCCACAACCTGGGAAGCGCCGTCGCCGGACTGCTGCGCCTCGTCGACACCTGGGGCGCGGTCGCTGTCGAGGCGGCCGTCCGCCAAGCCCTGTCTGCCGATTCGCCCCACGTCGCCGCCGTACGGCAGATCCTCGACGAGCGGGCGCAGAGGGCTGGCACGCCGCCCCCGCTTCCGGTCGCCCTGCCCGATGACCCGAGGGTCTCTGACATCACCGTCACCCCGCACGACCTCGGCTCGTACGATCTGGGAGGTGAGGCATGACCGATCTTCGCGCGCGAGCGTACGAGCTGGGCCTGCACGGCCTGATCCTGCACTTCGACGAGGTGTCGCAGGCGGAGTGGGTACCGTGGTTGCTTGGGATCGAGGAGGCCGAGCGGAGCCGTCGGAGCCTGGAGCGGCGGGTTGGATCGGCCAAGCTGGGGCGGTACAAGTCGTTGTCGGACTTCGACTGGAGCTGGCCCACGAAGCTGGACCGTGTGCACATCGAGGAGCTCCTGACGCTCAAGTTCGTGGCGGAAGGCGCGAACATCGTGCTGCTCGGTCCCAACGGCGTGGGCAAGACCATGCTGTCGAAGAACCTCGCCCACCGCTGCCTGCTGAACGGTCACAGTGTGGCCTTCACGACCGCGAGCGCGATGCTGAACGCGCTCGCAGCCGAGGACAGCGCGAGTGCGCTGGAGCGCCGCCTGCGACGCCTGTGCCGCGCTCAGGTCCTGTGCATCGACGAGGTCGGCTACCTCTCCTACGGCAACCGCCACGCCGACCTGCTCTTCGAGGTCATCACTCGCCGCTACGAGCTCGGCAGGCCCGTCATCGTCACGACCAACAAGGCCTTCCGCGAGTGGGGCGAGGTTTTCCCCAACGCGTCCTGCGTCGTCACCCTCGTCGATCGCCTCGTTCATCGCTCCGAGGTCGTGACCATCGAGGGCGACTCCTACCGCCTCAAGGAGGCTCAGGAGCGCAAGATCCGCCAAGCCAAGGACCGAAAGAAGCCCCCGGACGGCGCGCGGTAGCCGCGGAAGTCACCACCGGTGACTGCACCAGCGATCGCCTCGCGCGGTGGTCACCGGTGCGCGTCTCCCGCGGGAAGCACCGCCGCGCAGCTCGCGCGGTGTGCACCGTCTACACGCGGTTTCACGCGATCGCCGACAGTCGTCAGGCCGGAGCGCTTGTCCGCGTAATCGCGGCGTGGTATGAGCTGTCACGCGCTCGTCAGCTGAGAATGAGGTCTCGGTGTCCGAAGTAGAACCCAAGCAAAAGATCCTACACTACGTAAAGATAGCGGTTCCCTTGATCCTGATCATCGGCGCGCTGGTCGGCGGTTACGCGATCGGTACCGCCTTGATCGCCCCCGATCTCGAAGCCGCTCGCTTGCAAGTGAGGGAGGAGCAGGACGCGCACGCGGCAACGCAGCGCGATCTAGAGACCGCCCGCTCCCGCCAGGCAGCGGCCGAGGCAGCGGTCCTGTCGTGGCGGCGCAATGCCTCGGCTCTGGAGGCGCGCCGGCGCCTGTCGCTTGCGGTCGAACAGCTCGACGCCCGTAATTTCGGCCTGGCGCAAGAACATTTGCGGGCGGCCGGCGCAGCTCTAGAGGGGGCAAACGATGTCGAGCTGTCGCGCCTGTCCAGTGAGCTAATCGCCAGCACCCTAGAGCTGCGGCCAGACGTCGCGGCCCATCGTGCCCGCGCCCTGTCGGCCGCTCACCAGATCGACGAAGCGCTCACGCGACTCGTCGCCCCCGATCTGCCAGGGCGATGAACCTATGCGCGAGGTACCGAATCGTGTATGAACTCCGCGCGCCGGATCCTAGGCGACAACCCGGATACCTTATCTCATGAAAAACGTGGTTATTGCATTAGTG
>CAYNOM010000701.1:0-3819 GCA_964398415.1 uncultured Polyangiales bacterium
ACTGCAGGTAGCTCTGGATCGCACCCTGCACCTCTCCGCGGCGGGCTCGCATCTGGCCCGCCAGAAAGTGCGCCTGCGGTGCGAGCTCGCCACGCACATCCGCCTCGGCGGCTCGCTCCGCGAACAGCACCGCGCGTTCGTCGTCCGCAGCGCGCGCTGCGACCTGCGCGAAGCCGAGCTGATCGCGAGCATCCTGCTCGTGCTCGCTGCTGAAGCGCCGCGTGAGCTCTCCGAGCATGGCCGACAGGGCCACCAAATCGCTCCGATTGTGCTCGACGATGGGGGCTAGCGCCGAGGCCGGCACGTGTCCGCGCACGAAGCCGAGGTACGTCTGCGGAATGAGCTCACCCGGGATGTCGTCGACGCGTGTGAAGCCGAGCACCTCCTCTTCGAGGTGCACGAGTCGCACGGCCCCGAGCCTGCGCTTGTACACGCGGCGCGCGCAGTGCAAGAGGTCGAGGTGCGCGGGCACGGCCGGCGCGGCAACGCGATTGAGGATGAAGCGCGTGCGCAAGAGCGGCCAGTCGAAGCTCTTGCCGTTGTAGCTGACGATGCAGCTCGCCCAGGCCATGCGCTCGGCAAGCCTTCTCAGGATGGGCGCCTCCTGCCCCGGCCGCTCGAGCAAGAGCTGCTCGACGATCAGCCGACGCTCCTCGAACCAGGCCATGCCGACGAGAAAGGGGATCGTGCCCGAGCCACCGCTCAGGCCCGTGGTCTCGGTGTCGATGTAAAGGGCGCGACGGAAGTCGACCGCCTCGAGCGTCGGGTCGAGCGCCAGGATGCTCAGATCACGCGCCCTGGCCTCGAGCGCGAGCGCCACCTGCACGCTGCCGTGGCAGTGATCTTCGTCGTGCGCCGTGACCACGCGCCGTAGGGGCCCATGCTCCGTGTCGCAGGCTTCGCCTGGCAGCTGTGCACCGATCACGCGCTCGCACGCGTGATCGTCGGTCGCGCGCGAAAACCGAGACGGCTCCTTCGGCTTCGGCTTGCGCTGCTCGAGCAGGGCGATCTGGGCGCGTAGGCGACTGAGGCGCTCGGCGTCGCCGTGCTCGCCCTCTTGTGGAGGTGGTTCGCTCGGGGTCTGAACGACCTCGCGCGAGAGCGGCCCCCCCAACCTGCTCAGCTTGTCCTTCAACCGCGACACGTCGAACGCCTCCACTCAGTGCACGCTACCGAGACCGATGGCATCCAGCACGTCCGCGATGATGCGCTTGCGCGACACCGCACCCGGCACCGATTCGATGACCTGACCATTGGGCAGCACGATCTGGCCCACCTCGGGGCCGATGCAGGCCGGGCAGCCCGCTTCGCAGCGGCAGTCGAGCACAAGGCCCCGCGCACGACGCACGAGCTCCTCGCGCGCCTCGAACATACGCGGCGCAAGCCCGATGCCTCCCGGAACGTGATCGTAGAGAAACAGCGTCGGATCGAAGCCAGGCGCCCCGCCGCGCTTGGCCGGGGGTGCGTGCTCGTCGGTGCGATCGCCCATGGCGCGCCCGAGATCGCGAGGGTCGATCATGAGGCCCACAGCCGCGACCGTGTGCAGCGCGTGGCCAAAGCCCCTGAGCGCATCGATGACGCTCGGCCTTGCGTAGGGCAAGGCTTCGATGATCGCCTCGGGAAACATCAACCAGAAGGCCGTGGTGTGCATTTGCATCTCGGGCAAGCGCACCTCGCCGTAGCCTACGTTCTCGTGCGTGTGGAACTTGATCTTCTTGTAGCCGACCACCTTCTCGACCACCGATACCTCGCCGAGACCGGCCACCGCCGCGCCCTGCGAGATCGACGCCCCCTCCGACGCGGCGAGCGCATGCTCGGGCACGGGCGCAACCTGCTCTTGCTCGATCACCTCGACGCGCGTGTAGGTCATGGCGGTGGTGAAGTAATCGGGCTCGACCTTGCGCACGTAGGCCTTGTGGTTTTCGAAGTCGAGCCGCTCTACCTGATACTGGTCGCCGTCGTGCTGATAGATCGCCTGCTCGTGCAGCATGGTGTGCGTGGAGCGAAAGTCCATCTCGGCCAGGGTGGTGTTGTGACTGAGCTCGATCACGACGAAGTTGTCCCACCCCACGCTGCGCAGCGACACGTGGCTCGCCGGGTAAGCGTCGCTCGCCCAGTGATAGATCTGCTTTCCGCCGGGCCCCGGCACCGGATGGAGAAGCTCGTGTCGGGCGAGAAAGTCGAGCGCGTCGCGCGTGTCTTCGGGCGGCACGTCTCCGAAGCCCTCGCCCTCCTCGAAGGGCAGCTCGAAGGCCGCGCACTTGAGGTGCTGCACTAGGATCTCGACGTTGTCGGGATCGATGCGCGCGTGCTCGATGGGGGCAAACAGCACGCTCTTGGGATCGGACGCGCAATACTGATCGATGGGCGCGCTCGAGGTCACGAGCAGTGCGAGGCTGCCTTCCTTGCGCCTGCCTGCGCGCCCGAAACGCTGCCACAACGCGGCGATGCTGCCCGGATAGCCCGCACACACCACGGCATCGAGCGAGCCGATGTCGATGCCGAGCTCGAGCGCGTTCGTCGCCACCACACAGCGGATGCGCCCCTCGCGGAGGTCGGCCTCGATGCGACGCCGCGTGTCGGGCAGGTATCCACCGCGGTAGGCCATGATGCTCTCGGGCTCGATCCCGTCGCGCGCCAGCTTGTCGCGCAGGTACTTGAGCATCATCTCGACGTGATTGCGCCCCTGGCCGAACACCAGGGTGGGCACCTCGGCCCGCACGAGATCACTCGCGAGCCGCACCGCAGCCTTCAGGTAGCTCTGGCGGATGCCGAGCTCGGCATTGATCACCGGTGGGTTGTACATGAGCACGCGCCTTGGCCCCGCAGGCGCGCCGCTCTCTGCGACCAGCGAAACCTTGCGGCCCAGCATGCGCGAGGCGTGCTCGGCCGGATTGCCGATGGTGGCAGATGCAAACAACAGCACGGGCCTTGCCCCGTGAAACGCAGCGACACGCAAGAGCCTGCGCAACACGTTGGCGAGGTGCGATCCGAACACGCCACGGTACGTGTGCAGCTCGTCGATGACGACGTAGCGCAGGTTGGCAAACAGCCGAGCCCAGCTCGCATGGTGCGGCAGGATGCCCGCGTGAAGCATGTCGGGGTTCGTGATCAGGATGCCGCTGCGCTCGCGTGCCGCACGTCGCGCATCGCCCGGTGTGTCGCCATCGTAGGTGACGGCACCATGGTCGAGCCCCGCCTCGCGCATCAGGGCCTTGAGTGCCTCCTCTTGATCGCGCGACAGGGCCTTGGTGGGGAACAAGTACAGCGCACGCGCCGAGGCGTCCCGCGAAAGCGCGTCGAGCACCGGAAGGTTGTAACAGAGGCTCTTGCCTGACGCGGTGGGCGTCGCGACCACCACATCGTGGCCACTCGCAGCCAGCGAGAAGGCCTCCGCCTGGTGGGCGTAGAGCGCCGCGATGCCGCGCCGCTCGAGGGCCGACACGAGCTTCGGATGCAAGCTCGCGGGAAAGGGCGCGGTGACCTCCGCACGGCCAGCCAGCGTGTGATCGAGCACCGTGCACTGCCTGAGCGCGCCCTGATCACGCCACGACGCGAGCACCTGATCGAGACCGCGCGCGCCTTGCCAAGGAGGAGGCCTCTTCGCACCGAAGGCCGCATCGCGCGTCGGAAAATCACTCATGCCGGCACTGTACAGATGTGCAATGCAGGCATCAAGCGCACGTGGCCGTCACCGACAAACGCTCCAGCTTGGGTGGACGCATACGTCTGTATTGCTCTTGGACGTGCCCAAGCATCCCGGAATGCGGTCACCCGTGTTGGCCTGGAAGCAGACGAGGCCGCCGGCGCAGTCGCTGT
>CAYNOM010000702.1:0-3814 GCA_964398415.1 uncultured Polyangiales bacterium
GGCAGATCGAAGAGGGACAGCTCGACGGCCTGCTCGAGGCGCTTGTCGGGCGTGTCGATCGCAAAGGCGTAGCTCTTCACGAGGTAGCTCTTCGCAAACGCGAGCTCCTCGTCGCTGATGCCCTCGGCGATCCAGCGCTCCATCAGCTCGAGCTGGAGTGCGATGCATGGCGCGGCGTCGGTGGATGCGGGGAACGTCCACATGCTGAACGCCTCGCGCACCCGGTCTAGACCGAGGCGGCTCGAAGCGCCGTAGGACCAGCCGCGCGCCGAGCGAACCTCCTTCATGAGGCGGGCGGAGAATGCGCCCCCGAACACGGCGTTGCCCACGAGCAGCGCGGAGTGGTCGTCGTCCCTCGGGTGCGTGCCGAGGCAGCCGATCTGGATCTGCGTCTGCGTGCGCTCGGGCTTGTCGACGATACGCAAGCGCCGTCCCGGGTGAGGCGTGGGCTCGGGGGCGAGCTGTGCAGGCCCGCTCCGAAGCTCAGAGCCCGAGAGATGCTGCGCCACGAGGGCCTGAGCCTCGGCCTCGCGAATGTCGCCGGCAAAACCGATGATGCGCGCAGCCTTCGAGAGACGCTCGCGGTAGGTCTTCTGCACGTCGTCGAGGGTGATGGTGGAGACCGAGCTCCGCGTGCCGATGCCCGGGCGTCCGTAGGGGTGGCCGCGAAACAGGTGACGCCGAAAGTGGGTGCTGACCAGGGCAGAGTCACTGTCGGTGAGCTCGACCATGGCCGCCTGGGTCTCGCGCTTGACGAGCTCGAGCTCCGCCTCGGGAAAGCTCGGGCTGTGCAGCATTTCGCCCACGAGCTCGAGCATCGGAGCGAGGCTGCGCTTGATCACCGAGCCGAGCACGCGCACGTAGCTGGGGGCCGTCTCGATGCTCAGCTCGGCGCCGAGCGAGTCGATGCGCTCTTCGATGGCGCGCGACGCCATGCGTGTCGTGCCGCGCCGCAACATGCGCGCCGTCACGCGCGTGAGCCCCGCCTTGTCCGTGGGGTCGCCGAGACTCCCGTCACGGAGCACGATTTGGAAGTGCACGATGGGTAGATCGTGACGCGACTCGATCAACAGCTCGGGCTCGCTCACGCCGCCTCCTCTTCGCCTTCGCAGGGCTCGCCGTTCGGCTTGATGAACAGCGTCGTGCGGCGGCTCGGGCGCAGCATGCGCGCGGCGACCTCGCGCACCTCTTCGGCGCTCACTTTTCGGTAGCGCTCGAGCTGCAAGAAGATGCGTCCCGCATCTCCGAGCACGGTCTCGTAGAAGCCGATTTGCTCGGCGCGCCCGCTCACCGTCTCCATGCCCTGCACGAAGCCGAGCTCGAGGCGGTTCTTCGCCTTGTCGAGCTCCTCGGGGCTGACCTCCTCATGCGCGAGCGTCGCCATGGCGTCTTCGATGATCGACAGCGCCTCGCGCGCCGCTTTGCCCTCGCGCATCGACACCCAGATCTCGTACAGGCCCGGATCGCGTGACGGAGACAGGCTGCCGCGAGCCTCACTCGACAGCTCCCCCTCGCTGATCAAGGCGCGGTACATGCGCGAGCTCTTGCCGCCGAACAGGATCTCGTTCGCGATCGTCAGCGCGGCGTAGTCGTCGGAGCCAAAGGCGGCGCTCTTGTAGCCGAGCAACAGCTTCTCGGTGGGCGTCTGCTTTTGTAGCTCGAGCACGCGCTCCTCGGTCTGCTCGGGCTCTTCGGTCACGGCCTCCTCTTCCAGCTCAGCGCTGGGGATGTGTCCGTAGTGCTCCTGCAACAGCGCGAGCGTCGCCTCCTCGTCGATGTCACCTGCGATCACGATGCGCGCGTTGCTGGGTGCGTAGTAGGTGCCGTAGAACTTTTCGCAGTCTTCGGTGGTGAAGCCCTGGATGTCTGCCATCCAGCCGATGGTGGGCCAGTGGTAAGGGTGGGTGGTGAAGGCTTCTTTGTGCAGAAGCTCGTTGGCGAAGCCTTCGACGTCGTCTTCGACGCGATAGCGCCTTTCGTTCGCGACCACTTCCTTCTCCGAGCTCACCTGCGGATCGCGGAGCACGAGCTTGTGCATGCGCAAGGCTTCGAGGCGAATCACCAGGCCGAGCTCGGTGCTCGGCACGTTCTCGTAGTAGAAGGTCCAGTCGACCCAGGTGGCCGCGTTGACCTCGCCGCCCGCGGCTTCGAGCAGACGATCGAACTCGCCCGGCTGAAGGCCCTCGGTCTCGTTGAACATCAGGTGCTCGAACAGGTGTGCGAGGCCGGTCTTGCCTGGACGTTCATGGCGTGAGCCCACGCCGAACCAGGTGTGGTAGCTGGCCACGGGAGCTGCCCCGTCACGCAGCAAGAGCACGCTAAGCCCGTTCTGCATCGCGTAGCGCTGGATGCGGCTGTTTCCGAATGGCACCTCGCCGGCAAATCTGAGGGCCGCGTGTGCCCCCTTTGCGCGCGCGTTCAGGCGGGCGACGCGCTCCTCGTGTTCGTTCATATCCGAGGCAGTGTAGCAGCGTCGCCGTGGGGCGCGGGGGCTGGCCGCACCTGCAGAACGTCACGCGCCTCCGGGCGGCTTTTTTTGCATGAGGCTCGACAGCACCTTGGCCGAGCACGGATCGCTGGTCGTGGCTTGGGCGTAGCCGAGGGCGAGCGCTGTGCGCACTTGATCGCGGCGCCCGAAGGCCACGCGAAAGCTGCCGGGCGACTCGCGGCTGAGGGCGGCGAGGGCCGCGATGCCTTCGAGGTCGCAGCGGGCTAGCACCACGCCCACGTGCTGGTCGCGGGCGTTCGCGACAGCTTCGGCGGTGTTGCTGACGGCGATTACACGCACACCGCTCTGGCTCGCCGCCTCGACGATGCGCTCGCGCGAGCGAGCGTCGCTGTCGACGACCAGGGCCAGGGCCTCGCGGAACACGGGGCGTGCGCGCTGCGAGAGCAGACGATCGAAGCCAGGGGCACTCTGGGCGGGCAGCTCGAAGCGCAGCGCCAACAGGGCTTGCTCGCACAGCTCGGTGCGACGCACGGTCTTCGCGGGCAAGCGCAGGTTGGGCAGTCCGCGCAGGTTCAGCGAAAGAAAGACGTCGGTGCCCGCTTCGGGCAGGCACGAGCCCACCACGAGACAGCCCTTCGCGGAGAGGTCTGCCACCGAGGCGTAGGTCGCTTCGGCGTTGGGCCAGAACACGCGCGCGTGTCCCGGCATGCGATAGCGGATGGCGGAACGCCTGTCCGCACGCGTGCTCGCGTTCGCGCTCGTCATTGCGACCTCCCTTTCATCACGACCCCCCCGGATCGCGACTGAGACCCATCCTAACCAAAACGAACGTGCTCCGGATCCCAAAATGGTCGAGAAATTCGTCGTCTCTCGGCCTGTTGTGCCGCACATCCCGCGGCGGGGGCATGACACGCGACCCGCGCTCGGGCTTGAAACGGCCATCGGGGGTGCTACCCGCGTCGTGCCATGACCGAAGTCCGAACGCGTTTCGCTCCGTCTCCCACCGGCTACCTGCACATCGGCGGGGTCCGAACGGCCCTCTACAGCTGGCTCTACGCAAGGCAACACGGCGGCAAGTTCGTGCTGCGCATCGAAGACACCGACGCCGCGCGCAACACGCCCGAGGCGGTACAGGCCATTTTCGACGGCATGCGCTGGGCGGGGCTCGACTGGGACGAGGGTCCAGACCTCGGTGGCCCCTTCGGTCCCTATCGTCAGACCGAGCGTCTCGCGCTGACGATCGGAAACGCATTCTCCCGCATCGCGCCGGATCTCGAGCGCGTCGAAGCAGCGCTCCGGGACACACTCCAGTCGAAATCCGCGCTGATTCCCGTGCTCGGGGAGCACCTGCTCTCTTCCGGTGGC
>CAYNOM010000703.1:0-3813 GCA_964398415.1 uncultured Polyangiales bacterium
TCCCCTACGTTGACGTGCTTGCGGGCGAAAGCCCGCGTGTAGTCCCTTGGCATGGGTCACGTGGGGAAAGCAACAAATCTGGCTATCCAGGCCCTTGGGAGACGGAGAATCACGCCCAATTCGAGGGGTGAAGCGGGCGGTAGAGCAGATCGCGGCCATTTCTACTCGCTCACGTTCTGGGCTGTCTCAGGCTGTCCTGGGCCGTCCAGATAGGTACGCAGCCAGCGTTCCACCAGGCGAGTCATTGCGGGGGCGTCGCCTCGGGCTTCCAGAGCCTCAAAGCGCTCTACAAGAGACGCGTCTAGGCGGAGAGTCTTGCGCACAGTGGCCGGCCGCTTGGCCGTAGCTGGGCGATAAGCACCTGCTCCTCTGCCGGTCTCCTCCGTCATGGGGTCTCCTGCAACGGATCGGGTTCCTTTGCGCTCGACGCGCAGCGCCGCGCGCTGGAGCTCCGCATCGAAAGCTAGATCCAGAACTGGCGCCTTACGCGACATCGGCGATCCCCGTGGAGAGCTCTTCGAGATGTTCGGCGAGTTCGCGAACGTCCAGGGCGACCATGGACGTCCTAGGGCAGCCTGTTCCTTGGCTCATGGCGCTGTCGACGTCGGCTGCCAAACGGATGTTGCCAAGGAACGTGGCTCCCTGAATCTTCCCGAGCGCTCGAACCCCTGAGTTCTGAACGGCTGTGCGCCTGACCATGTTGGCAACGATGCCAACGCGCACTCGTGGGATGCCGTGCGCCTCGCGCACCGACTGTGCTGTTTCGATGGCGTTCAGCGAATCCCCAACAGTCCAAAGGCTGGGTCCACTGGCCTGAATCGGAACCAAGGCGACATCGCTTGATCCGATGGCCATCACAGAGCGGTCGCCCAGGCGACCAGCCGTATCCACCAGTACCACGTCATAATCACGGGCTTGCTGCCGCATGACCGCAGCTACGTTGTCGCCCACGCCGGTCACGACGGGGGTTTCTAGGCCGCGCGCCAATCGGCGCTCACTCCATCGAATAGAGGTGCCCTGGGGATCGGCATCCAGGAGAAGCACGCGGCGCCCTTGCTCGCTCCACTCTGCGGCGAGAAGGCAAGCCAGACTCGACTTGCCAACGCCGCCCTTGCTGCTGGTAATGGTGATCTTCATGGTGCGCAGGCTGTCCCAGGGTGCCCTGGGCTGTCCAGAAAATGGACGGCCCAGGCTGCCCCAGGGCAGCCTGGGCTACCCAAAAGCATTGGGCTTTCGTCAGATGAAATGCGCCATAGAAACGACGGGGGCGATCCGTCCGGGTCGGGAATAGCGACGCAGGCCCGTCACTGGGGGCCAGGACTCGAGAGCGCTTTGCGAAGGTCGCCGAGGCAGCTTGCTTGTCGATGCCGGAACGGGTCCACCTCGGCGTGCTGGTCCGGACTGGATTGGCCCAAAATGTCGTCGAGCCAGTAGGCGGCCACATTGCCCTTGATCGCAGATCCCACCATTAGCCAGTGGTCGTCGAGCCACAGGCTCGTGCCAAAGTCGCCGACCTGGATCAACCAGTTCGCGGCGGGCCACGGGGGCACGACCGCGCATAGGAGGCTGTGGCTGTCACGGTCGAAGAGGTACACCGCACCTGCCGAGCTCGACTCGTCGTAGGCACTGGGGTGAGACGACCCCAACGCGGTGCTCACCGCGATGTGACGCCGCGAGAGCGCGACTTGGCCTCCGAAGCCTTTTCCGCGCAGTGGTTCGTCGGCCCCTAGCTCCGTGACGAGCTGCCAGAGTTCGCCGCGTCGTTCATACAGATAGGCCCGTCCCGGTGCGTAGGGTCGCTCTTCATCATCCCGCCGGGCGGTACCCCCCACCACCATGTGCGCGTCGTCGAAGGCGATCGCCGTCCCAAAGGAGGTATCGGCGATGTCGCCTCGAAGTTGCTGGTGAAAGGCCCACCCGCCCTGTCCGTCGTCCCGATACAAGGTCACCGAGCCGCACAAGGACGAACCATCTGTACAAGAGGTGCCCGGCGCCCCCACTGCCAGCCAGCCGTCTCGCGCCACGATCTGCCTGCCGAAGGCGCGTTCGCCGTGTTCGGGTTCGAGCACAGAGCGCTCCCACTGATCACCGGTGCGGCTGAACACGTGCACGACTCCGAAGGTGTCGCGTGCTCCCTCACGTACGAGCTCGATGCCCGCCTCGGGCGTGCCCGCGTACACGCGCCCCTCGGCGGCGGCTAGGCTGTCGAAGTAGTCGCCCTCCATGCCGAGCTCCGCCTGCAACTTGCCCTCGGCATCGAGCACACGGATGAAAAACGCGTCGAGCACGAACGTGTAAGGAGGGGCGAGCGCGATGGCACTGCGGTGGGCGTAGCGCCGTGGGTTGAAGCCATCACTCCATTCGTGAAGGCGCGCTGGAGCCTGTCGTGTGCGAGGCAGGTCGTAGACCACGACCTTGCCCCCGGGGTCGTCGCCTTCCGCGCCGGCCACGAGCCGCATTCCGTCGCTCGCCATCGACCGGCCCAGGGCAAACTCGGGCTCCTCGAGCAGGGCCACATACCGTGGTCGAGGGTCTACGTCCTCGGCTGGCGGCTCCGACGCAACGTTGAGGCGAAGCTCGCAGCCCGCGAGGAGGCCGAGCCCTAGGGCGCAAGCCAACGCGCGGGGGCGCCGCATCAGAGGGGCCTCCAGTCGAGGCCGGCGAGGTCGATGCGCCACAGCCTGCGGTTGATCTTCTCGGCGAAGCGAATGATGCCCAGGAAGAGGGTGTCGCGGGTCACGTCGAGCGGCTCTCCCTCCACGAAGTCGGGCTCGTCGATGCGAATCGTCGCCTTTTTCGAGGTGCGCAGATCGTACACGTGCACCGTGTGGCCCTTGTCGAGGGCGAAGGCCAGCATGCCATCCCCCATCACGTTGGCCCCGTAGGTCGGCAGGCTGTCGAGCAGCACCTTCTTGGTGAGGGCGCCGTTGTCGAGGGTGCCGGTGTAAAGCTTGGCAGAGCTATCCGGCTCGGCCTCGAACCAGGCCAAGGTGTCGCCGTCGATGGCGTAGCCGAGCACGTCGCGCGCGGGGTCTTCGAGCACGAAATCTTCGCCGGCGGGGGTGGCCGAGCGCAGGGTGACGCGGTCGTCGACACGCTCCCACCATAGTCGCTCGCCCACCACCCGGGGTCGCGAGGCGCGGGTGCCGGCGCGCAGGCCGGCCACGGGCTGCACCGAATCCTCGGCCAGCCAGTAGAGCCCCCCTGAGATGAATGACGCGGCCATGGCCTGCGAAGAGAACGTGAGGTCGTAGATGTCGTTGTTTCTCGTCAGCGCGGGCGCGGTGATGAGCAGCGTCGGTTCGAGCTGGGTCGCAATGCGCTCGACTGGGGCCCTGTACACCGAGATCTGGGCCGGCGAGCCTTCAGGTGCAGGGCTCGAGCGGATCGAGAAGATGGCCAGGCCGTCGCGAGCCATCAGCGTTCCTTGCATGCAGAAGGCGTCCGGTGCCTCCTGGGTCCGCCAGTAGGCGAGGGCCTCGCCAGTGGTGCGCAGCAAGGCCATGTCGCGCGAGCCCACGCGCACCCCGACGACGCCCGTGCGGCTGTCGTAGCCCGACTGAATGTCGGCTTCGTCCTTGCGCGCGCCAAAGTCGCTGGTGGTGCAGTGGCCCTCGAGCTGTGGACAGGGCTTCCACGTGAGCTTGAGGAGGCCGGTGGGGTCTTCGGCCGCCTCCACCACGCAGCCGTCGGCGTTGCCGCTTAACCTGGCCCAGCCGACGTCAGGCCGCGGCGTGGCGTCGACACCGGACGCGCCCCCCTCTCGGGGGCTTGCCCCGCCTTCGCCTAGGTCCGGGGGCCGGCTCGCGTCAC
>CAYNOM010000704.1:0-3802 GCA_964398415.1 uncultured Polyangiales bacterium
GAAACCTTGGCGCGCAAAGCGCCTCGTCGCGACCTTGAGAATGTGCGTGCGAACGTCCACGACTACCGCTTGGTTTGTAGTAGACTACCGCTTGGTAGTCCAGAAAACTTGGCGTAGGCTATGTATTTCCTGTGTGTTTCTCACGAGTCACTCCCCAGCGAGGGACAGGAATCAGGCGGAGATACGCGTTTGTACGACAAAATCAACGCCTGCGACTTGCACAGAGTCTACCGTGTGGCAGTTAGTCAGCAACCGTGTGGTAGGGCATGCGGTTCGATCTAGGAGGAGCGTCATGGCGGTATCGAATCGCCACATCTTCGAGCAGGGGGCCACGATCTCCGCGCTCGGCCGTGTGGCTTTTTCGGCGATCGAGCAACAGCTCTCGGGCGACAAGCCCAGCCACAAGCCCGAGGTTCCGGGGCCTACGATCGAGGCCACCTACCCGCCGCGCAGCGCAGAGCTCGTGCGCGATTACATCCGCCACGTGGGTGGCGATCCCGGCGCCTACAAGGGCACGTTGCCCGCGCACCTGTTTCCGCAGTGGGGCTTCGGCCTCGGCGGTCAGGCCCTGCGCGGGTTGCCCTATCCGCTGGCGCGGGTGCTCAATGGCGGCTGCAACATGGAGATCCGCGGACCCATCCCCGCGGGTGAGCCCCTGCACGTGACGGCGCGGCTCGAGAGCATCGACGACGATGGACGGCGTGCAGTGCTACAGCAGCGCGTCGTCACCTCGACGCCGAGCTCGCCCGAGGCGCTGATCGCCGACATGTTCGCGATCGTGCCCCTCGGCGGGGGCAAGAAGGACAACGGCACGTCGAACGGCGGCGCGAAGAAACCCGCGAAGAAGGAAGGGGCGCGGGTGCCGGACGATGCGCGCGAGCTCGCTTACTTCAAGCTGTCCGCGAACGCCGGGCTCGACTTTGCAAAGCTCACGGGCGACTTCAATCCCGTGCACTGGATCCCCGGCTACGCGCGCGCGTTTGGATTTCCAAACGTCATCCTGCACGGCTTCGGCACGATGGCGCGTGCCATCGAGGGCATCAACCGCGGCCTGTTCGCCGGCGACGTCACGCGCATCAAGAAGTGGAGCTGTCGCTTCACGAAGCCCCTCGTGTTGCCGGCCAGGGCCGGCCTCTACGTGAAGGGCAACGACGTGTTCGTGGGCGTGGCGGCCGGAGGGCCCGCGTACCTGGTTGGCAATTTCGAGATCTGAGAGGAGACGAGGAGCATGTCGGACTTCCTGCTAGAGCTGTCGCAAAACCCCACGGCCAAGAAGCTCATCCAGTCGGCCGGGCTGCCCATCCCGATGCCTGCGGTGCTCGAGCGCCCGAGGGGGCCTGCTACCGAACAGCTGCTCAAGGATGCGAGGGTGGTGGTCGGGGGCGAAGGCGCGCTCTCGGACGTGCTTGCCCATGCGCTCGTGCTCGCGGGTGCCAATCCCTACGTGGTGGGCGATAGGCTCGCCCAGGCGTTTCAAGGGCCGGGCGAAGCCTACGGTCGGCGTCCCCAGCAGCTCGCGATCGACGAGATGCCCGAGGGCGTGAAGGTGAAGGCCCTGGTGTTCGATGCGACGCAGCTCAACACGGCGGCCGACCTCAAGCAGCTCTACGCGTTCTTCAAGCCTCGCATGCGCGGCATCGACAAGTCGGGGCGTGTGCTCGTGCTCGGTCGTCCTCCCGAAGAGGCGAAGGGGGCCGAGGCGGCGGCCGCACGCGCGGGCCTCGATGGTTTCGTGCGCAGCGTCGCCAAGGAGATCGGCAAGAACGGCTCGACGGCCAACCTCGTTTACGTGAGCGAAGGCGCGGAAGCTCGCCTCACGGCCGTGCTGCGCTTCTTTCTGTCGAGCGCCTCCGCCTTCGTGAGCGGCCAGCCCGTGCGCGTGACGAGCGCCGTCGCGGGCGAGCCCTCGAGCGACGTCAATCGACCCCTCAATGGCAAGGTGGTGCTCGTCACGGGGGCGGCCCGCGGCATCGGTGCGGCCACGGCCGAGATCCTGGCCAGCGAAGGTGCCCACGTGGTGGTGCTCGATCGTCCCGCGGACGACGGCCCGGCGAGCGAGGTGGCGCGCAAGATCGGCGGCACGGTGCTGCTCGCCGACGTCAGCGAGGCCGATGCGCCGCAGCAGATCGCGAGCTTCCTCAAGGAGCGCTTCGGGGGCGTCGACGTGGTCGTGCACAACGCCGGCGTCACGCGCGACAAGATGCTCGCCAACATGAAGCCCGAGCTCTGGGATCAGTGCGTCGACATCAACCTCGCTGCCGTGGCACGCATCACCGAGGCCTTGGCCGAGGGCGTTCTGCGTGAGGGCGGTCGTGTGATCTGTCTGTCGTCGATCGCCGGCATCGCAGGCAACAGCGGCCAGACCAACTATGCGGCGTCGAAGAGCGCGATCGTGGGCTTCGTGAAGAGCCTGGCGCCGAAGCTCGCCGCCCGCGGCATCACGGTCAACGCCATCGCGCCCGGGTTCATCGAGACGCGCCTGACGGCCGCGATCCCCGTGGCGATTCGCGAGGTGGCGCGCCGACTGTCTGCGCTCGGCCAAGGCGGACAGCCGAGCGACGTGGGGCAAGCCATCACCTTCCTCTCCTCGCCCGGCTCGCTGGGCGTGACCGGACAAGTGCTCAGGGTGTGCGGCGGCGCGTTCGTGGGCGCCTGAAGGAGTCGATCATGGCGAAGAAGAAGTCTACAGCGGGCAATGGTCGTCGGGCGGTCGTGGTCGGCGGGGTGCGTACGCCCTTCGTGAAGGCGTTCAGCGAGTTCATGAAGCTCGACACGATCGACCTCGGCGTGAAGGCCACCGAGGCCCTGCTCAAAAAGCTCGACGTGCCGCGTCAGCAGATCGACTCGATCGTGTGGGGCGGCGTGATCTTTCCGCCGACCGCGCCCAACCTGGCGCGCGAGATCGCGCTCGATCTCAAGTTGCCCGCGCACGTCGAAGGTATGACCTGCACGCGCGCCTGTGCTTCGGGGCTCCAGGCGGTGACGCTGGCCGCGGCGGCGATCGAGCGCGGCGAGGCCGACGTGGTGATCGCAGGTGGCTCCGATTCGACGAGCAACGCTTCGCTGACCTTCCCGACCAAGATGACGCACGCGCTTTCGCCGCTCGCCTTCGGCAAGGGGGCGAGCACACCCGCCGACATCCTGGGCATCCTCGCCCAGATGATGCCTCTGCACGAGATCTTGCCGCGCCAGCCCAAGATCGCCGAGCGCACTACGGGTGAGGTGATGGGCGAGTCGGCCGAGAAGATGGCCCGACGCAACGAGATCTCACGCGAGCTGCAGGACGAGTTCGCCGTGCGCTCGCACCACCGCGCCGCAGCTGCCATCGAGAGCGGCCGCTTCGCCGACGAGGTGACCGCGGTCGAGAACCCCGAGGGCGTCTGGACGCACACCGATCGCATCGTGCGCGCCGACACGAGCGTCGAGAAGCTCGCCAAGCTGCGCCCGGCGTTCGCGAAGGACGGCACGGTCACGGCCGGCAACGCCAGCGCGCTGACCGACGGTGCGGCGGCGGTCCTGCTGATGAGCGAGGAAAAGGCGCGTGCCCTGGGCTACACGCCGCTCGCCGCCTTCCGCAGCTGGGCCTACGCGGGTGTCGATCCGGCCGATCAGCTGCTCATGGCGCCGGCGCTCGCCATGCCGAAGGCCCTCGAGCGTGCGGGTCTCGAGCTCTCCGACATGGACTTCGTCGACATGCACGAGGCCTTTGCCGCGCAGGTGCTGAGCGTCCTCAAGATGCTCGCTAGCGATGCCTTCGCGCGCGAGCGCCTCGGCCGAGACAAGGCCGTGGGTGAGGTGGCCG
>CAYNOM010000705.1:0-3797 GCA_964398415.1 uncultured Polyangiales bacterium
GGACGACAGTAAGGAGAAGCTCGTGCGCGATTTCGTCGCAGCGTGGACGAAGGTGATGAACGCGGACCGCTTCGACGTGGCCTGACTGATCACGCCCACGAGATCAAGAAGTCGACGCCGTCGGGCTCCGGGACGCGTCCCGTCTCTCGCACGTAGCACCGGTGCGCGACGGACTCGACGCTCGCACACAGCACCCCTCGCCACCCGATACGAAAGTAGTCGACGGAGAGCAGGGGCAGGCCGCGAATCGACAGCACGCCCTCCTTGGGCCCGAGCTTCACGACGCCGATGGCGCCGCCCTCGAAGACCCGAGACCACACGCGATCGACCTTGCTGGCGATGCTCCACGGCGTGAAGCCGGCATGGCGCGCGCCCCGTACGAGGGTGCCGAGAAAGGTGCCGTGCAAGCGGTCACCCACGCCGCGGCCGATGCTCAACACGTCCTCTTCGGGCAGGCGCAGCGAGTCGACGGCCTTGTAGTGAGCCAATGCGGCATCGATAGGGAGCCAGACCGGCGCGAGCGTTCGCAGCACCTGGTCGTGGTGGCGCTGCGGTAGCGCACCGGTGTAGGCATCGACGAGCCCTCGCTCGCGGATGGCCTGCAGCGACGATGCCAGCAGGGTGCTGCGTACGCCCGTCACCGGGGAGACTCCCGCCACGGGCAACGGACGAATTACCTCGGCAGAGCGCGTGTCGACCTCGGACGCGGCACGCCGAACCCACATCGACTGTCCGGGGCGCTCGTCGGCGCTGGATGACCCTGCGGCCGTCACACTTCGCTTTGCGGTCATCAAGCTCCAAACCTCCGGACCTCGATCGCGATCCGCGACCAACGCTGGATGTTCTGAGACGACACAGCCTTCGTGGATCTGAAGAAGTTCTTTGGTTAGCGTCAAAATTCTGAGAGAGTCACCCAGGTTTGTGCTCGGGCTCACGAAGCGCTGCCCACGCTTCGGGCAGGGCCAAGGGCTTGCGAATCGCAAAGCGCATCTCTTCGATCCAGACCGACGCCAGCGGCTTGGGTGCAATGCCGAGGGCTCGACAGTCTTCGGCGAGTTGCCCTCCGAGCTCGAGCGTTCCGCGTCTGGGGCTCGTCGTCATGCGTGCGATGTCTAGATCGAGCTGTGCGCGCGACGGTCGTCCGTGCAGTCGGCCGTAGTGCGTCTTGTGCAGGCTGAAGCCCTGCTTTTCGTGGCGGCTGTGCTTCGGGACGGTGAAGCGAACGCTGCCCTCGGTGTCGTGCTTCATCGACAGCGTCACGTGCTCTGTCGTGTCTTCGCGCTGCACGTCTCCCATGCGGAAGATCGGCGCGCCGGCCTGCTCCATGCGCCGCATCGCCACCTTCGACGACAGCCAGTTGCGCCACATCAGCATCTTCGACTGATTGCGCATGAGCTCGAACACGTTGGTGAGCAGCGTGGGCCTCCGACCGAGCTCGCGATTCTCGGTGTAGAAGCCGATGTAGAATTCACGGTAGGGCCCGATGTCGCACTTGCGAAACTCGCCTGCACCCACGAAGAGCACCGCCTTGCCGGGAAAGACCTCGGCCACGCGGAAGTAATCGTCGTTCACCATGGCCTGCGCGGCTCGGCTCGATACGAAGAACAAGCCGGTGACGTAGGACGCGGAAGCCACGTTCAAGCAAGTCTCTGGATCCACGTTCCCATGACCTCGTTGGCGGTCATGCACGCTGTAGCGGCATGCTGGTGCGCACGATGTTCGTGCGTAGATCGTGGATTTCGTCCCAGATCTCGGCCACGCGCAGGGCGTAGCCGAGGGCGCCCGCACCGAGCAACGCGGCGAGCCAAAAGAGCGTATCGATGCGGATGAGGGTCCACACGGCGAGGAAGCCCACGATCGCGACGGGCAGCGTCAACAGCAGGCGGTCGAGCTTGGGCCAGCCGGTTCCGAGACGCGGTAGCGAAGCGCCTGGATGGTCGAAGGGGCTGTAGGCGCGCTGCACGGCGTGACACTGCCGGGACACGCGCCACAACAGCAGCACGAGCAGCAGGGGGAACGCAGACAGCACGGCCGCGCCGCCCACGGCGAGCGCACCCGAGCCGACCTTGCGCGCCTGGAAGGACAGCTCGTCGCGCAGCAGCGTGCGAGCCTCCTCGGCGCTGAGACCCTCGAGCCTCGGCCACAGAGGGTCGCGACTCAGGGCCGTGAGGGCCTCTGGAACCGCGACCGGTGAGACCTTCGCCTCGCGTGAGACACGGGGCGCCGGAATGCGCCATTGCTTGGACTTCCCATCGGCAGCGCTGAGCGAAGCGACGACCACGACCGAAGATCCCTGGGGATTGTCCGGGCTCTTCACGAAGGCGAAAGCCGCATCGGCGCTCTTGCGGTACGCATCGACGGCCTGCTCCATGGCCTGCTTGCGCGTCCCGGCCTCGAGCAGGGCTTCTTGTTTCTTTTCCTGCATCTTCCAGAGCGCCTTTCTCGGGGCGCCCGCGGCTGCCATGGCCTTCACGCGCTCGCTCAGAAAGTCGAGGCGTGCATGGGCGATGTCGTAATCGCGACGGCCGGCGATGGCGGAAAGGCGCAGCGCTTCGATGCCGCTCTCTCGTGTGAGCTCTGCTTCGCTCGCGCTGCCGTCGACGACGCGCAGGTCGGTGAGCGTCATGATCCCGAAGCCCCCTGCGCGCGCGATGCGCCAGCGCAGGCTCCTCGCGAGGCTGTCGAGGTCTGGCCCGGCCAGCGTCACCGCATGCCCCTCGCGTGCCTGAGCCAAGAGCTCACCCAGTGTGCGCATGCCCAGGGCCTGGGCACGAAACAGCGCGGGTTGTGCGCTTCCCGCCGTCAGGTCTTCGACGCCTGGGCCCGCCACCTTCTGGGCGATGCCAGCTAGACTCTGGGTTTCACCCGTTTCCGCCTGACGCAGCAGCGAGCGTTCGATGGCAGCGGGGTTGAGCTCGGTGGCCACGCGGTCGAGCAAGCCGAGCGCGCGCACCCGTGGGCCATCGGACCAGCGCGGGATGCACAGCAGGATGCCCACGACGCAGGCTGAGACGACGACGATGAAGCTTGCGTGCGCGGCCCGCAGCGCATGATGGACGTCGTTTGCCACCCTCTCTACCTACCGCGATGGGTCGTGCATGTCCGCAGAAATCCGTCGGCCCAGCGGAAGCGAGCTGGGACGTGATGGTCGCACGATCGGGGCTCAAGCGTCGAGTGGTTGCCGCGTGATGGCGCCCTCGAGCACCTCGCCGCCGACGGTGACGTAGAGCTTTTCGTCGCTCCTCACGAGGGCCCACTGCATCGCGCGCTCCACCCGTGTGGCCAGCTGCTTGAGCAGCGCTTGCGTGGGAACATACAGCTCGATGCGCTCGGCGCGGTGCACCTGCGTTTTGCGGGTTTCCTTCACGATCAACTCAGGATCATGCTGGGTGAAGACCACGACGCGCGGGCAGGCCTTGCTGGCCCGGTGCAGTCGTTCCGCGGAGGGGGTGCCCACTTCGATCCAGGTGGTCAGCCGGCCGTCGGGCTCTCTGATCCACAGGGCCGGCTCGTCCGCGTTCGAGAGTCCGTGGCTGAAATCGATACCCGGCTCGTAACAGAGCGCGTAGGCGAGGGCGCGGGTGACCAGGTAGACGTCGGTCTCGGACGGGTGCTGGGCGAGTCGTAAATCGAAGCTCTCGTACACGCCGCGATCCACGTCGGACAGGTCGAGCTTGAGGCGGCGCACGGTCGAAGGCTGGGCCATGGATTTCACCGAGTGGAGCGATGCTGGCAGATCTACTTCACGATGCGCGTTGCGCCCAAGGCTGTCGAGCTGCGCCGGGAAACCAGCGCGA
>CAYNOM010000706.1:0-3783 GCA_964398415.1 uncultured Polyangiales bacterium
TCTATTATTGCCATGGTCGCGACTTTGGTAAATAATATATTCCGTTATGCCGCGAAAGAGCTCGTCGCCACACCCTGCCGTTCGGCGGCTCCTCAAGGAGCTCGGCGAGAACTTGCGTTTGGCACGTTTGCGGCGCGGCTTCTCGATGGAGCTGGTGGCCGAGCGGGCTGGCATGTCGCGCCCCACGTTGCGAGCGGTCGAAAGCGGGGAGCCAGGGGTCACCCTCGGCTCTTACGCCAACGTGCTTCATAGCCTGGGGCTTCATGAGGATCTGGCGCTCGTCGCGCGTGACGACGAGCTGGGTCGCAAGCTGCAAGACGCTCAGCTTCCAACACGTCGCCGCGCCGCGAAGCGCGCGCCCGAGAAGGTCACGAAGAAGGACCGCGACCCATGAGCAAGCAGCGCGTCATCGATGTCGCCGCCGACTGGGTCGGTCTCGGAAGCCCCACCCTCATGGGCCACCTCACTGCGACCCCCTCCCGCGGCAAGGAGGTCTTCGCCTTCGAGTACGACGACGCGTGGCTATCCACGGCCTCACGGCAGCAACACGATCCGTCGATGGCCCTTTACAGAGGGCCCCAATACCCTGCGAAGAACCGCGAGAACTTCGGTGTGTTTCTCGACTCCTGTCCTGACCGCTGGGGACGTGTGCTCATGCGACGACGCGAAGCCCAGCTCGCGCGCGCAGAGGGACGAGCGGAGCGGCGTCTGCTCGAATCCGACTATCTGCTCGGCGTGCATGACGGGCACCGCATGGGCGCTCTTCGCTTCGGGATGGACGGTCGATTTCTCGACGACAACGATGAGCTCGCGTCTCCACCTTGGACCTCGCTGAGAGAGCTAGAGCACGCAAGCCTCGAGCTCGAACGGCAGGGCGTCGAAGATGACCCCGACTATGCCCGCTGGCTGCGGATGCTGATCGCCCCCGGCGGCTCCCTGGGTGGTGCGCGTCCCAAGGCCAGCGTTCGCGATGAACGCAATCGTCTGTGGATCGCGAAGTTTCCGAGCCGCAACGACGAGGACGACATCGGTGCTTGGGAGCTCGTGGTGCACGAGCTCGCTGAGAGAGCCGGCGTCGTTGTGCCCGAGGCTCAGACACGCCGGTTCGGCAAGAGTAAGAGCGGCGGGCATGGTCACCACACCTTTCTGAGCCGCCGCTTCGATCGCACCGATGACTGCGGGCGCCTCCACTTCGCCTCGGCGATGACCTTGCTCGGTCGCATGGATGGACAGAACGCCGACGACGGCGTCAGCTACCTGGAGCTCGCAGACCTGTTGATGCGACTCGGCTCGAACACATCCGCGGATCTCGAGCAGCTCTATCGGCGCATCGTGTTCTTCATCTGCGTGTCGAACACCGACGATCATTTGCGCAACCACGGTTTCATGCTGACGCCCTCGGGTTGGGCGCTTGCGCCAGCCTACGACATGAACCCCGACCCACACGGCGAAGGCCTCAAGCTGAATATCTCCGAGACGGACAATGCCCAGGACATCGCCTTGGCCATGTCGGTGGCATCCGTGTTCCGGGTGAAGAAGAAGCGAGCCCAGGAGATCGTCGACGAGGTGACCTCTGCCGTGAAGCAGTGGCGCGCGGTGGCGACCGCTCATGGGGTCGCGCGCACCGCTCAGGATCGGATGCTGCGCGCGTTCCGGGTGGCTGAAGCATGGATGCGCGCTTGAGGTCTGCGACAAGGTGCTCGACACCGACGTCGAGAGCGGTCCGCCATAGTCAGAACAAAAGCCCCCGTCACGTCTCCCTCAAAACGCCTCGCAGCAGTTGGCGACCGCTGTGATCGTGAGCGCGTCCGGATTGATGCCGACGAGATTGAAGGATGCCAGCGGGAGCTTCAGGGTCGTGACTGCGTCGCGCACGCTTGATAGGCCCGTGAAGTCGCGCAGTGTGATGGCCACCTGACACATTGGCGCGTCGAAGAGGCCCAACGCGCCCAGCGTGGTTCGGGCTGTGCCCGCGAGGATCCCGCCGACGAGTGGAGCATCATCGATCACGTCGAGGACCATCTCGACCATGAACCCTCCACCCGCGCTCGCAACCTTCGCAGCGCTCACGGCGGTACAGATCAGCTCAGCCTCTGACGGCAGCGGCGCTGCGGGCGGAGGCTGCACCATGGGTGGAAGCTGCTGGACTGGCGTCGGCGTCGGCTGCATCTGCGCCACGCATGAACCGTTGGGGGCGACGTACTCGCCTCCGTCACAACCGCAGACGTCGTCCGCGCTGCATGCTCCGCGCGGCTCGGGGGGGCGTTGCTCGTCGGCGGCTGGCCCCGCATCGTCCGAGGCCCAGTCGGAAGCCTGGAAGGCGTTGTCACCCACGCCGGACGTTTCATCCCCGTCCGCTCCCTGACAACCGATGGAACCGGTGCTGACCGTGAGCAGCAGAGCTGTGATCGCGTACGAAGTCGTTGTCTGCATGACAGTCTCCTGTGTATGACGACGCAAGGGTGCAGGTCGGGTGGGCGAACCAGGAGCGGTCGCTTGAACTGACGCTGCTCCCACGGTGCCGTCGGCCGTATGAGCTCGGATTCAGTTCTTGGTAGAGGTGCGAACCGCACGAACCGGCTCATGCAGATGTCGACGAACGTCTCTATGTTCAAGACTTCGCGAGAAGCAACACCACAACGTGGATGAATGTCGTCCTACGGTCGACAAGCTGCTCGGCGCGCATGCGGAAGGTCGTCTCGCCTGTCGGGAGGTTACTCGAGGAAACGTTGCTCATAGAGCTCTGCGTACTCGATGGCTCGAGTGGGCCGCGTCCAGATGCGAAGCTCAGTGAAAGCAAAGGTGCCGACGCCTTGCATCGTGGCACGTAAGGCATTGCCCTCGTATCCCAACCCCAGTCCGAGCCCTGCGCCCACACCGAGCAGCACACCGAGGCCATGCATCCACCAGGCGGTTTGGCGCCGCGCAGCGCGGGCCGCGCGGAACAATCTTCGTTCGCCTTCGCGCAATCGCGCTGCGCGCGCTTCTTTCGTGTCGCTGGGCGCAGCGCGCATGTAGCTACAGCTCGAGGTCTCGGGGCGGCTGGTTAGCGACACTAGTAGAAGTCCAAGGCCAGTCATCGATGTGCCAACGATGTAACCGGTACGGGCGGCGCGTCCCTGTTCATTGTCGTGATCCGTCGTCAAGGTCAGCGTCCCCTGGGTAAGGAGCAGGGCACTCAATCCCCCTATCCAGGTATAGCTATAGATGCGCGCCGGCTTCTGAAGATCGCAAAGGTAACCTTCCAAGACCGTTTCGCGTTGCTCAAGAGAGTCGTGCTCCACGCCGGCCGGCGACATCGCACCGACTGTCGAGGCCGCGGTAAGGCGCGCGGAGCCCTGTGCAGACACGGGTTGCGCGCTCCACCACATACTCAGAACGAGGGCGTACTGCCAACTCGCCCGTCGAAAACGGAAGTGAGAGAGGCGTCCTGGCATGGGGGCATCAAGCGCGAAAGCCGGACGATACAGTTAGAAACGCGGTCATGTCCTAACCATCAAGCAGGGCTCGTGCCAAGCTCGTTGTTGGAAGCAAAGATGGGCCGACCTACGGAACGATGCCGACGCAATCCGCGGCGCACTCGAACGTGTCTTCGGCGCAGGAGTTGTCGTCGTCGAGGCAGTCGCTGCACCTTTCCACCTTGGACTCGAAGTCGTTGTCGTCATTGGCCTTGTCGCGGCAATCCTCTTTGCACTCCTCCACGTCGTAGTCATCGTCTGCACATTCCTCGTAGCGATCGCAGATCTGACGACAGTCAAGACGGTTGTCGATTCTGTCTGCGGC
>CAYNOM010000707.1:0-3783 GCA_964398415.1 uncultured Polyangiales bacterium
CAGATCGACGTGACGACGCCGCTGCGCACCTCAGGGCTGTCGTACCGCGCGATCAACGCGCTCGCCCGCTGCCAGGTTCACACGGTGGGCCAGCTTCTAGCGCTGCCTGCCGCGCAGGTGCGCGCCATCCACGCCATCGGCACCAAGACAGCGAACGACATCATCGCCTTTCAGGAGACGCTGCTAGGTCGCGGGCTCGAAGGCACGCAGACGCCTGGCACGTTGGAGCCGCCCCTCCTGCCGGACCTCTGCGACTCGCCCGAGCCGGTGCAGAAGTTGGCGCTCGGAGAGGCGATGCGCTCCGCCCTCGCGGCGGGCGGGCTGCCCACGGTCGGGGCGGTCGCGTCGGCCACGCGCAGCGCGCTCCTTGGGCTGCCGGGCATCGGCCGTAAGAACCTCGCCGAGGTGGTCGAGGCGCTCTACCAGTTCCGCGCGTCCACCGAGGGCAGGAGCCAGCGTGACGACGGTGCTCACACCCTCGACCGCGTCTGGGAGCTGGCGACGCGGCCGCTCACGCCCGAGCAGCGCATTGCTGTCGAGCGCGTTATCGGCATCACGGGCGAGCCCGAGACGCAGGAGCAGATCGCCGAGGACCTTGGCACCCACCAGCCCAAGGTCAGCTACGACCTCTCGAAGGGGCTCGAGCGCATGGACCTGTCGGCACTCGCCGATCTCACCGGCGCGTTCGACGCGGTGGTCGACGGCTTCGGCGGCATCGTTCGGCTCGACGAGATCGGCGAGCGCTTCGAGAGCGAGTGGCCCGCGGGCGTCGTCACGGGCGAAGGCCTCGTGCGCGTGCTCGTGCGCGTCACGCCTGGCCGCGCGCACATCTTCGAGGTCGACGGCGCCGAGCAGCCGCTGCTCGCACGACCCATCTTCGACCGCGAGACCGTCAAGGCCTTCGCGGCCGAGGTGGTGCGCCTCGCCGGTCAGTGGCCGCCGGTCGAGCCCGACACGGCGCGCCGCACGCTTGCTGGCCTGCTCCCGCACTTCGACGGAGACCCGCTCGCTCTCGGCGTCCGGATCTGCGAGGACGTCGAGCTGGCAGAGACGGGCCACCTCTTCATCGGCCCCGTGGATCCGAAGCACAGCATCGGATTCGTCATCGATCAGGCGCGCGAGCCGATCGCGCTCGACGATCTCGCTGTGCGCGTGCGGCGCGTCTTCGGGCCCCACACGCCGTACCCTGATCCCGACCATCTGCTCTCCATCCTGCGCGATCTCGACTGCCGCGTGCAGGGCTCGCTGGTGTTGCCCGGCCGCGCCGGCTCCATCCTTGCCACCTCGCCGCTTACGGCCGATGAGCTGCCCAGCAGGCTCGGCTCCGAGCGCAGCCCCGAGCTGGTCGTGCGCGACATGCTGAAGGATGCTGCTGGTTCGCGTGGCTTCCGCATGCTCGTGACGCCGCCCGAGGCCCACGCCGAGATCGGGCGCTCCGTCGCCGCTGCGCTGGGCGGCAAGTGGGTCTCGTTCGACGACGCGTTCTTCGGAGAGCACGCGACCGACATCAAGTCGCTCGAGCGCGCTGAGCGCTTCGTGGCCCAGCGCGAGGCGCTGACCGAAGCCGCCGAGGCGACGCTGTTCAACCTGCTCGAGGAGCACGGGCGCCCCGGGAACGTCATCGTGCTGGGCGACACCGCGCTCTTCGGCCTGTGCGAGGCGCTCGACCTTCCGCGCCGCCTCTACGACGAGACGCTATCCGGGAGCCGGGGCTTCTGGATCCTCGTGGTCCCCGGCGTCATCCACAACCGCCAGCCGCGCTTCAACGAGGGCCCCGCCATGTGGCACCTCGAAGGCGCAACGCTGCCCCTCTTGAACCCGTTGCCGGCGGCGGCACACACCTCGACGACGAAGTCTGGACGGACCTGCTCTCGCGCCGCGCAGCGGTGCTTTGGGTGCTCAAGAGCGTCTACGTGCGCGTGCTCGAAGACCGAGGCCTGCTCCAGCCCGGGCGCCTGCTCGATCCCGAGGCGCAGCAGCTCTTCGAGAAGCTCGCCCCGAACCTCGGCGAGACGGCTTTCCTGCGCTGGATCTACAAGGACCTGGCCAGCACCAAGGGCGGCGTGCCTGAGCTGTTCAGCCCGCAGCCCGCCGAGGTGGCGCAGCCGTCAGACGAACTGTCGCGAGCGCTGATCGCCTTCTGGCGCCACCGCGACGCCGACACGGGCGCGGTGTGGAGCTTCGCCGAGGAGAAGTTCGAGGGCGAGCTGATGGGCGACCTGTACCAGGAGCTCGATCCGGTCGTGAAGGACCGCTTTGCGCTCTGCCAGACGCCTGACTTCGTGCGCGCCTTCATCCTCGACCGCACGCTGACGGCGGCCATCGAGACCTTCGGCGCCGACGAAGTGCGGCTGCTCGATCCCGCCTGCGGCTCGGGCCACTTCCTCATCGACGGACTGAAAAGGCTGGTCGCGGCGACGGCCGAGAAGCACCAGGACTGGTCGCGCGAGAAGGTCGTCACGCACGCGCTCGATCGCGTCGTCGGAATCGACTTGAACGACTACGCCTGTGCGCTCGCCCGCACGCGCCTCATCATGACCGCCGCCGAGCTGGCGGGCGTGACCAAGCTCGCCGACGCCGCGCGCTTCCACCCGCACGTGTACTGGGCTGACGGGCTCGAACAGGTCGAGAAGGAGGAGCAGAAGCCGTCGCTCCAGTTTTCCCTTTTCGAGAAGGTCGAGGAGCACCCGCGCGCGACGCTGACGCGATCCGACGTGCGGGCCGCACTCAAGAAGGTCTTCGAAAAGAAGTTCCACGCGGTGGTGGCGAACCCGCCGTACATCGTGGAGCGCGACGAAGCTCGCAAGGAGTACCACCGCGAGAAGACCGGGAAGAAGCAGCGCTATGTGTCGGCGTATCGGCAGTACTCCTTGGGCTGCCCGTTCACCGAGCGCTGCTTCCAACTCGCGGAGAAGTCGGGGTTCGTGGGGCTGATTACGAGCAACAACTTCATGAAGAGGGAGTTCGGCAGACCCCTCGTTGAGACGGTACTGCCTGGACTTGATCTCACGCTCGTAGTCGATACCTCGCAGGCATACATCCCGTTCCACGGAACGCCGACTGTCCTCCTCTTCGGTCGCAATCAGCATGCCGACGGCGATGTCATCCGCGCTGTCATGGGGAAGCGAGCTGAGAGTGGCGTTCCCGAAGACCCCGCCAATGGCAAGGTTTGGTCGAGCATCGCGGAGGGATGGGAGCGCGTCGGATTCGACAACGAGTACGTCAGTGTCGCGGACCTGCCCCGTTCGACGCTCAGCAAGCATCCATGGAGCCTCGGAGGTGGTGGCGCTGCCGACCTGCGTAACCAGATCGAGCAACGCGCAGAAGTCCGTCTCGACAGCCTCGCGGAGATCGGAACCGGGGTCGTCACTCGCGAGGACGACGTCTACATCATTGGCCGAGCATGTGCGCTGCGCTTGGGTGTTCCGGAGGCTCAGATCCGTCCGCTCGTCGAGGGCGATGCAGTCCGGGACTGGCGCATTCACGAACCGCTCGGCGCGGTCTGGCCGTACGACCCCGACACGCTCGCCGTCCTGAAGCACGAGGATTCGCGCGACGTTCAACGGGCATTGTGGCCGTGGCGAACACGGCTGAGCCTGAGGACCGCCTTCGGGAAGACTCAGCTCGAACACGGGAAAACCTGGTTCGAGTACTCGATGTTCTTTGTGGAGCGATTCCGTACGCCGCTCTCGGTCGTCTTCGCCGTCGTCGCGACGCACAACCACTTCGTCCTCGACCGAGGTGGCAAGACGTTCAAGGACGTTGCCTTGATGATCAAGCTTC
>CAYNOM010000708.1:0-3782 GCA_964398415.1 uncultured Polyangiales bacterium
AATGCAGGCAGCGGGCGAGCTTCACGCGCACCTGCTCGCGCACCGCTTGGGCCAGCTCGTCGTCGGCGATGAGCCCCAGGTGCTTGGCCGCTTCGCCGAAGCGCTGACGCCCCTGCATCACCATGCGCTGCTCTTCGACCCGGGCGAGCTCCGCTTCGTCGAGCTTGCCGTGGGCGACCAGCAACCGGCCCAGGCTGTCCGCGGGCAGGCCGCCCTCGACGAACACGGGCCGTCCGTCGCGCAGCCGAATCGCCGTGAGCACGCCCTCGGCATCGACACGCAACGTCCCTGTGGCGCGCTCGGTCTGCAGCGTGAGCAGCGCGCGAATCAAACGGTAGTCGGAGCGGTGCATGAGCGCCGCGCAGGGTTCCGGTGCGGGTGGAAGACCGGCAGACGGCTGCTCTCCGGGCGGTCGTGGCTCTGACGCCATGGCGCTGGGCGTGTAGCATGCGTGGACCACAACGCTAGCTCGCGCGCGGCCGCGACGCGTCTGTGGCCAGGTTGCCGCGGTGGCGTGTTTCGTGAGCCGCGCCGCGCCTTTGCCGCGGGTGTGCCATGTGTGGTCTCGGGTGGTATTCCCACGTGCGAATGCGGCTCAGCGCGTAAAGCGCGCGGGTATTTCGCCCGCTGGCACGGCATTCGCTGTAGCTCTCTCGTCGCGGCGAACTTGCGCGCGCGAGGTGTCTGTCCAAAGGTGAACTCGAGGTGGGTACTGTGTCGTTACGTTGGTGGATGCGCGTTTCGTTGACCACATGTCTCGTGTGGTCGGCATGGGCATGCGAGCGCGACGAGGGCTCGCCTTCCGAGGCCGCTCCCGGGCCAGCTCCCAAGGCGCGCGAAGCGCGTCCCGAGCCTCCCCCCGAGACGCCGCCTCCCGAGCTGCTCGAACCGGTCGCGCTGTGGCGCAACGGTCAGCCGGCCGGGCACGTGGACGCGCAGGGCGCGGACGCTGCGAAGTACGTATTCATGGACCTGAGCGAGGGCTTCACGCCGGTGCTCTTCGCGGACGGGGTCGCGCCTGATGGCACCCCACAGCCCCATGGCTTTCGCGACACCTATGTGCAGCTCGCGCGCGGCAAGTTCCCCGACGATCCGTACGGGGAGCGTGCCAGCAAAGACAAATACCTCGAGCTCTACGGCATCAATCCGACGCTCAACGTGATGAGGAAGCGCTTGCGCTGGGCCATCGGGCTCGAGTGCGCCAAGCACCTCGACTTGTCAGCGATCCAGAACTTCAACGGGGTCGTCGCCTACAAGGGTCCCAACGAGGGCAAGACCACCCGCGATCGCTATCTCGTGTCGCGGGTCTGGGTCGAACGCTTCATGAAGGCACAGGGCGTCACCGAGCCGAGCGCCATCGACGAGCAGAAACTCAAGCCCGGTGAGAAGGGCCACCTGCGCTACTACCTGCGCGAGCACGACAACTTCGAGGCGATCAAGGCCGCGCAGGAGCGGCTCGTGTGTGAGGGCTACTTCAAAGGCAAGGGGCGCTGGCTGAAGGGGGCCTTCGACTGGCCCACCCACGAAGCCTTGGCCGAGTTCGAGCGCCGCCATCGCGTGTTCAGCTGGGGCGCCATGGGTCCGAGCACACTCGAAGCGCTGCGCATGGACACGGCGGTGGTCGAGCATGAGACCGTGATTCGCGTGCTCACCGAGCGTGCGATCCATGCGTTCGGGGCGATCGAAGACGGCAGCGTCGACAAGCCCGACGGCAGCAAGGTCACGTTCAAGGGCCTCGACGGCAAGATGCATGAGGTTCCAAATCTCGAGACCGAGCTGCGCAGTGCCGTGATCGAGGCCTTCGGCCTGAAGGATCCCGAGGCGACCCTCGCGTTCCTCGACAAGCTCGGCGAGCTGCCGGTCGACGACCATCTCTACGTGGCCATTCCCGGCCCCGCGCGTCCCGAATACTACTCGCGCGACATGGAGCTGTCGGTGGCCATCGATCGCGGCGACGTCTGGTACGACTTCCCCTACGACGAAACGGGCAGCGAGCGTCCCCAGCCCGTCTCGCGTCGGCCACGCACCACGCTGTACGTCCACCACAACGACCAGCGCATCCCGATCGCGCGCTTTGGCACCACGATCGGTGGCTGGCGCAGTGAGCTGGTCGAGGACAACGTTTTCTGGAAGTACAAGGACTCCCCCGTGGGCGAAGTGCTCTGGGAAGAGATCGTGTCGGCACCCGTGTGGCTGCCGCCGAGCACGACACCGCCTCGCGACCTGCTCAAGCGTAAGGAGCGCAGAAAGCCCGGCGAGCCGAAGTGGGAGGTCAACTACCACGAGACGGGGCCGAGCTACGCATCCGCCTACGGCTTGGTCGCAGCCTATCATCGGCCCTTCGTGCGCCGGGAGGACGGCTCGGTGCGCATCACGGGCGACGAAGGCATCCGCTCCCACGGGTCCGTCGACTACATGAGCATCATGCGGCGCCATTCCCACGGCTGCCATCGCTTGCACAACCACATCGCGGTCAGGTTGTTCGCCTTCGTGGTCAAGCACCGCCCGCACGCGCGCCTCGGGCACCAACCCACGAGCTACGTGCTCAACTTCGAGTACGAAGAAGAGCCCTACAGCGTGCAGATCAAGCGCGGCGGGTACGTCTTCAAGCTCGATCGGCCGATCTTCGTGACCGTCGAGGAGGGCCGTATCCGCGGACGTGTGCCAAAGCCTCTCGCGGTGGCCATTCCGAAGTTCAACGCCGAGTGTGGCGCTTACTACATGCCCGACGGCACCGCGGTCATTCCGCATGCCGATGGCACCATGGAGCCGAACCCGGATGCGTTGCCGTGTCCGGAGTTCCAACCGATTCCCGAGCCAGGGATGGATCTACTGGCGTTGCCAGGGGCGGGCATCGATCCGCTCACCGAGCAGCCCGTGCCCCAGCCGGGCGAGGACACGGGCGCCCTGCCGCCGCCGCTACCGGAGCCCTCTGTCGCCCCGCCCGTTCCGCCTGCCGATCGACCTGTGCTCGAGGCGCCCTCCGCGGTCACCGGGCGCGCGCCGAGCGAGACGCACGCGCCCTGACGTCCCGAGCACGCGGGGGCGGGGCAGGCGCCGAAAGGGCTTTGGCGTCGGCATGGAGTCTGCTTTCATATTGGAAGCGGACGGGTCGCGAAGGAGTGTGGAAGACGACGGCGGTGATACGGCAAAGCGTGGCCATGGCCGCGCTGCTGGGTTTCGGCGTAGGGCAGCTCGCGTGCACGGCGCCCGGGTCGCAGTGGCTTCGCTGGACCGTTCAGTTTGCCTGCGGTGACATCGCCCAACGTGCAGAGCGCGTCACGCTGAGCATCGCACCGGGAGAGTGTACGGCTAGCACCCTGACCGTTTACGAGACCGATGTCGTGCGCGGTCAGCCTTCGCGCAGCGACGGGCCGGGCGAGTTGCCCGCGGGCAAGTATGCCTTTCGCGCGACGGCATTCGATAGCGAAGGCACCGAGCTTGCGCAGCTCTGCCGCGTCGTGGACTTGCCTTCCGAAGAGAACGTCGTGCTCGAGCTTGCCAGCAACCCGTGCGCCAACGACGAGCGCGACGCTTCGACTCATGGAACCGCAGACCGGGACGCCCAGTCCACCGCATGCAGCGGCGCGAGTGTGCTCGGGTTGTGCTGGTATCTCGGCGCACCGGGAGATAGCTGCGTCGAAACATGCAGCGCCCGCGGCGGAACCGATTCGCGCGCGAAGAGCTTCGTTGGAACTGCAGCGGAAGGCGGGAGCGCCGAAGCGTGTCAACAGATCCTCGACGCGCTCGGCTATCCGTCTCGGGTGATGGGCGGCCAGCGC
>CAYNOM010000709.1:0-3780 GCA_964398415.1 uncultured Polyangiales bacterium
CGCTTCGCTGGAACGCTCTCACGCCTCGCCGGAGCGCTCTCGCTCTTGCGCGGGGCGACATCACGCCTCGCCGGAGCGACATCACGCCTCGCCGGAGCGCTCTCGCTCTTGCGCGGGGCGACCTCGGCCCGCGCCGCGGCGCTCTCACGTCTGGCCGCGGCGATCTCCTGGTTGAGCGCGGCGATCTCCCGCTTGAAGGCTGGGGCCTCGCGGGTGGGGGGAGCGACATCCCGCTTCGCCGGAGCGATCTCGCTCCTGCGCGGGGCGACATCCTGCTTCGCCGGAGCGACATCGCGCAGCGCTGGACGCCTAGAGTCGAGCTTTGGCAGCAGCGCGACATCGAACTTGGACGGTACGTCGGCGACGGCCGACGACTGCGGACGTCTCGGTGCCCGGACAGACGCGACCGGCTGCACCGAGGAAGCCGCGGCTGGCTTTGCGAGCTTGGGGCGAGAGACCTCGCGCTTTCGGGTGCGCTCGCTCCCTCGCGTGCCCGTGCTGAGAGCCTCGAGCAACGCAGCCTCGAATGCGACGGGCGAGACGTGGCGGACGGTAGGATCCGCGGACAGCCCTCGCCTGAGCACCTCGTCGAGGGCGGGCGTCACCTCTGCGTGGAGCTCGGATGGGGGCACGAACGTCTCAGTCGGAGCGCGGCCAGTGAGCAGACAGTAGAGCGTGGCGCTGAGGCCAAACACATCGCTGGCGTCGTTCGCAGGTCCACCACGCTTGATCTCCGGCGCAAGAAAAAGCGCCTCTCGCGTCTCCTGCGCGTCGCCTTCATCTGCGTCGGTCTCGAGCCAAGCGCGTGCAAGGGCAAGATCGGTGAGCAACACGCCCCCGTGGCCGTCCGTCCATACCGTGTCGGGTCCCACGACGCCGTGGGGGCCACTCTCATGCACCAGGGTGAGCGCGGCCACGACTTGACGCACCACGTGGCATGCGTCGCTGAGTTTCACCGCCGTGTCGTCCACCCCTCGCGCTTCGATCTGGCTCGCAATGGAGTGGCCCTGAAGGCCGCCCTGCACGATCAACGCGCTGCTCGCATCCAGCGCGTTCGTCACAGATTGGGACGACTTCCCAGATCGCAGGACCCCGAAGGCGGCGAGCAAGCTCGGGTGATCCACGTTCGCAATTGCAGCGAGCTGAGGCCCCAGGCGATTCGCGACGGCAGCGGAGCGCACGACACGCAGCGAAACGAGTCGCTCCGCCTTGCGATCGAGCGCGGAAAGCAGGAGTCCGAAGCCATCGTTGGCAAGCACTCCTCTCACCTCGAAACGGCCTCCGATGACCCGACCCGTCAAATCATCGGGCACGGCCCCCCCCTTACGCAGCATGCTCTGCGTCTGATCGACTGAGTGGCCCCGCGTCGAGCCAGCCGGCAAGCCAGGGGCTTTGGTGTTCGATGCGTCGTTCGCGACGTTCACGAGAGAGCGGTCTTCGCGGTTCTCTTGACTGGGTTCGTCTAGGCGATACATCGCTCGCTCGGTCCGTTGCATCAGATCTTCTCCGTTTGCCGTGCCGGGTGCCTTTCATCCCCACCGTCAGAGTCAGCTTTCTTCGGGCGTTCGCGGATTCAGCAGGCTGAGCCCCGTAGCGAGCGTCCGACGCAGACTTGCGAGAGTCTCCTCTCCCGCATCGGCTCGTTCCGTCGCGAGCCTCAAAGACTCCTCGAGCGTGACGATCCTGGACTCCTGTCTTGCGATGCGCTCCGCCTGGCTCGCCTGAGTGCGCTCGAGAAACTGAATGGTGCCAAGGGCGGTTGTCAGCTCGCCCTGCGCCGCGCGTTGGGCGCTCTCGGCCTCGGCGATCATCGTCGCCTTGTCGGATGCGGCCGCCGCGACTGCCGCTTCGAGGGTGGCCGCGTGGCTCGCTGCGGCCTTGGCGAGTGCCTGCTCTTGCACCTCCTGCAGCGAACGAACCTTCTTGGAGTACTTGGCAATCACATTCGCGAGCGCCTGATTGCTGGCTGCTTCGGCCTTCTTGAGAGCCTCGGCATGCTTCGTCTTGGCGTCTTCGTCGGCAGCCGCATGCGTGGCGAAGAGACGCTCCACCTCCGCCGCGTGGCTCCGCCCGACCTGCTCGAGCTTGGTCGCATGGGCAGAGGCGTGTGCCGCGAGCTCCGCGGCGTGCTCGATCTTGAGTGACTCGAGCTCGCTCTCCAGCTTGCGCTTCCAGTTGGCTTCACTGCCCCGGAACGCAGCCTTCATGTCCGCGATGCGCTTCTCGTTCGCTTCCTTCTCCGCTTCGAGAGCGCGAATCCGCTCCCTCGCTTCGCTCAAGAGGAGCGTGTGCTGCTCCAGAAGCTCGCTCAACTCGAAGCGTGACCGTTCGATCTCGAGCGACGTGTTGTTGAGCTCGAGGAGGAGCCTGTCGCGGGCGCTGAGCTCACCACGAAGCGCAAGCAGGTCTGCCTCTTTCTGATTGAGCTTGGCCCGCAGCTCAAGATCGCCGCGGCCGGACACGGAGGTCGCTGCGGTGCTCGCCGGCTCTGTCGCAGGATCCTTCGGGCGGTCATCCACCGCTTCCGGCGCCTTCGCCACATCGTTCACCACCCCGGCGGGCGTGCTCGGCGCCGCAACCTTCGGAGCCTCGGTCGCAGCGGTCAGGACCACCACATTGGCGCTCGAGGGCGCCTCCTTGCGGGAGGCAGGCTCGCTCCTGGGGGCTGAGCTGCGTGTCACGGGCTGAGCCGCCGGCTCCCGTGTAGGGGATGCTGCGACCGCGGCACCTGCCTCCTCAAACACAAAACCATCAAACGCGCCGTCTTCAGACAATGTGGCCTCCTCGCCGGTCGAACGTTTGGTCGCCTGGGCCCGCTCCGTGTTGGCGACCGGTGTGGCGCGCGCCGACAGTGCGCCCCTGCTGCTGCGGTCCACGCTCACCAGACTGGGCGTCTGCTTGCTTTGTGTCTGCGTCATTACTGCTCCTTCGTCCTGCGCATTGCAGGCCGGGCCGTGCTCGCCCTGGGAGGCGCGCAGTGATGGGGGGTCCGACCAATCACGTGAGTCGCACGAGACCTCATGCACGATGAAGCAAAAACGACAGGACCCACGCCCCGATCAACCGTGATGGGCAGGTCGCCAACAAAATGCACCGCCAACGCCAGTGAGGCGAAGGGCCCGCACGTGACGCGCCATGTAAGACGGCCACCCAACCGTTCTGTGGGAGCACGGACGCAGCATGCTCAACTTCGCTCGGACCACGCAGAGCACATCATTCGCGACCTCTGTTGTGGTGGGGATAGGTGGTATCTCCATGCCTCGCGCGCCAGCTCCCACATGCAATCCGGCGCGCTCCAGATGCTTGCGCACTCGAGAGCAGATAGGTCTCGGCCTCCAGCCCGTGCTCGAGCACGATCGTGGTTCGCACGTAGAAGCTCGGGTGTCCCTCCAGGTGATCGAGCCGAGTCAGTGTCGCATCGTCGACCTCGTAGATCTCCCCACACACCGCCGTCTGTCCCCCCGCGACCATGGCCGGGAAGGCGCCCAGGTCCACGAGATCGAACGACGGCTGGGAGATCGCCTCGCGAATGAACGTCGCGCGACGCAGAAGGCGATGGTTCGACTCGCCGCGCAACAACGTTCCGTACACGAAGATCATGGAGAGGCTCGGCACGACTTGCTCGTCACTCTGACGCCTCGCCCGAGTGCCGGCCAGCGCGAATGCACCCACGAGGCCGCTGCTCATGCCGCCGGCTGAGCATGAAGCCGACACGCAGCTGCTGCGGCCGTATCAACGCGAAGCCGTGGAGACCATGGTTCATGCCCTGGCGCGACCAAC
>CAYNOM010000710.1:0-3778 GCA_964398415.1 uncultured Polyangiales bacterium
AAGCTCGCGAGCGTGCGTGAGGGGGTCGACGTGGTTGTCGTCACCAACGACCACGACCTCTTCGCGCCGCGCGTCTTCGACCGCGCCGCCTACCGCCTGCGTGGCGTGCGGCTCCCGCCGGCCCAGGACTACGACGAGGCCTTGGCGGATGGGTTCGCGGCGACGGCGCGCGTCGTCTTGGATGCCCTCGCGGTGCCAGGGTTTGAGCTGGGGTGAGGTGGGGTGAGCTGGGGCGGAGATCGCCCGTTACGTTTGCTTTAACATTACGATCCGTGCACGATGTTATGCAACATGGCGCGCTCGCCCAAGAAGCCCGTCCGCATGCGAGCCCTCGAGAGCGAGGGGCTCAGTCGTACGCAGGCGCGCCGCCTTGTCGCACGCGGGGAGCTCACCGAGCTCGGGCGTGGGCTCTACGCAGCCAAGGATTTCGAGCCCACGCCACACCACGCGCTCGCCGTCGTCGCGAGTCGCGTCCCTCACGCGGTCGTGTGCCTGCTGTCTGCCCTGGCCTTCCACGAGCTCACGACCCAACAACCCCACGAGGTATGGATCGCTGTCGCGCCTCGCACCTGGCGCCCGAGGCTCGATTGGCCCCCTGTGCGCGTGGTGCAGGCGTCCGGCGCTCGCTTCACCGAGCAGGTCGAGGTACATCGGCTGGAGGGCGTGGACGTGAAGATCTACGGCGTCGTGAAGACCGTCATCGATTGCTTTCGGTTTCGGAACAAGATCGGGATGGACGTCGCTCTGGAAGCGCTCAAGGAAGTCCTTCGCGCAGGGCGCGCCACACCGGCTTCGCTGCTCGAAATGGCTGAGCGGCAGCGCGTGGCGAGCGCGTTTCGCCCATACCTCGAGGCGGTGTCGTGACGCGGGATCGCGACCGACGGAGCGCCGCGAGCATCCGTGCAAGGCTTCTACAGCAAGCAAAGCGCGACAGCGAAGACTTCCAGCGCGTGCTCGTACGCTACGCGAACGAGCGCCTTCTCTACAGGCTCTCCTGCTCGAAACACCGCGACATGTTCGTGCTCAAGGGGGCCTCCCTCTTCGCGTTGTGGCAGACCGATCTTCCACGCCCCACCAAGGACATCGACTTGCTTGGAACGGGAGTGCCCAGCCCAGAGCGACTGCGGAAGGTATTCGTCGACATCGTGTCTGTCGACGTCGAGCCCGACGGGCTCACGTTCGACCCGTCGGGCGTGCGAGCGCAACCGATCCGCGAGGATGCCATTTACGACGGGGTGCGCGTAACCTTCGTCGCCAAGCTCGGCACCGCGATGATCTCGATGCAAGTTGATGTGGGCTTCGGAGATGCGGTGGAGCCAATGCCCGAGGTGCTGTCCTACCCGACCCTCCTCGACATGCCCGCGCCCAGCCTTCGTGCGTACCGGCGGGAAGTCGTCGTGGCTGAGAAGTTCCACGCCATGGTGATCCTGGGACTGACGAACTCGCGGATGAAGGACTACTTCGACATTGCCTTTCTCGCTCAGCACTTCGCGTTCGAAGCTCAGATGCTTTCGCGGGCTCTGCGGGCCACATTCAAGCGGCGACAGACCGCCCTACCGGACGAGATCCCCATCGGCCTTACCGATCGCTTTGCCGACGACGCACAGAAGCGCGCCCAGTGGAGCGCATTCGTACGCCGTGTGCGCGGCGCGAAGGACGCCTCGCTGACGCAGGCCGTGAGCCAGGTCCGCGCGTTCGTGTGGCCGGTAGCATCGGGGACTGCCCCTGCTGCAGCGCGCTGGCCCGGCGGCGCCGGCAGCTCGCCCGAGTGGAAGATGCTTGGATCACCCACGTAGCGCGGACATAAGACCTCAGACCTTAGCGCCTCGAACGCCTCGACAACCAGCTACGGTTCCCTGCTCCTCGCGTCGCCCGTTCCATGGCATCCCTGGTCATCACCTGCAACAAACCACACTATCCGTCGCTTCTTGCGAGCGCTGACCCCGCTCGAAGCGCCTCCGCTGCCACGGCAGGCCGAGCCCCAGATGTGGGCGAACAGACTCACCCATCCTCGAAGAATTCCAAGTCTGTTTGCACGATCGCGAACGTCTCGCGCGTCGACACACCCACACCGTGATCGATCATCAGCTCCGCCAACATGTCGCCGTCGATGAGCACCAAGCTGTCGGACGAGCGCGTCGCCGACTCCCTCGCCTCGTTGGTGAAACGCGAGGTCGTGATGAACACGCCTTTGCTCGCGCGGCGCTCCGATAGCGCCCCCAGAAAGCCTTGGATCGCCGGCCGCGATACGGCCTTGTCTTCGGCGTAACGCTTGGCCTGCACGTAGACCTTGTCGAGACCCAGCCTATCCAGTGCGATGATGCCGTCGATTCCGCCATCGGCGCCGCCAGCGGTCTTGAGCAGCTGGTCGCGCGTACCGCCGTAGCCCACCTTGTGAAGCAGCTTGAGCACGATGTCCTCGAATCGTGTGGGCGACACCGAGCGCAGGTTTCGGAGCAGGTCGGCGCGCGCGCTCTCGCGGAGCTCCGCGTGGGCCGCGCGGATGCGCTCCTCGGGGGTGGCCTCCACGGCCGCGCGCTCAGGCGTGTCGGTGGGAGTGAGCGTCAAGATCTGACCTGGGTCGTCCGCCGATGCGCTGCGCGTCCGCGCGATCTTCTGCAGCTCCGACTCAGGGATTCCATTGGGGTAGGCCGCCAACAGGGCCCTTCCGGGCGCAGCCAGGCACCAATGCCCGCGCCGCGGCGACTCGACGAGGCCCGACATGCTCGCGTAGGACAGGGCCCAGGCCGCGCGGTGCTCTGCCTTCGTGTACCGCGTGGCGCCCGCCATCTCGGCCAGGTCCTCGGCACTCAGGTGCATGCGTTCCACCGCGGACGCGACGAGCGCGCGCCGGCTGACGGGCTCGCGCGACTCGGCGAGGCCCTTCAGCACGGGCTCTACAAACCAGATCCAGGCAGGCACCGCCATGATCGTGTTCCCCTCTGCGCGTCGTGCGCTCTCTGTATGGTACGGCAGGGACCGCGCATTGAGGAAGGACGCGTTCCAGCAGCGGGAGCGCACATGACGCCAGGTGTCGCGTTCGGCTCCAACGCTTTGGGGTGAAGCCGGTCGACCTCCGCGTGAGGGACGTACACTGCGGGCATGAGCGACGACGTACAGCGATCCCCGGGCGGCAGCGTCATCCATCGGCACGAGGCACAAGAGAGGGGCTTCGAGCCGCCGCCACCCTGTGAGAACGAGGAGCATGTGGAGCGGCACATGGCTCGGTTTTCGGCGAGGTGAGCAGTGTCTTTCACGAGATCATCTCGGACCGCGTGCACCTCGACGTCCACATCATCCGCCCCACCGAGGAGCGCAGCTACTTCACCCTGTTCACGACGGGGATGAGCACCCTGCCCATGACCGTGCCCGAGGGCGCTGACGAGCTCGCGCTCGCGGAGCTCATGATTCACCTTCCTGCCGAATGGCGCCTGGATCTGCTCGACCACACGCCGCCGCCCGAGGATGTGGAGCGCTGGTACTGGCCCATCCGCTGGCTCAAGCAGCTCGCAAGGCTGCCACACGACTACAACACCTGGCTCGGAGCCTGCCACACCATCCCGAATGGCAACCCGTCACAGCCTCTTCACGCCACCACGAAGCTTTGTGGCTGGATGCTGCTGCCTCCCGTCTCGGGCGAGACGGAAGCGCCGACAGTCCATGTGCCAAACGGGCCCCCGGTTCACCTGTACTGCCTGCATGCGCTGCACGCAGAGGAGATGAGTCTCAAGCTCAACCGAGGCGCTGACGCTCTGATCGATCGCTTCGACCGGGTCGG
>CAYNOM010000711.1:0-3769 GCA_964398415.1 uncultured Polyangiales bacterium
GCTTCAGACGTTCTTCGAGCGCGTCGACCCCGTCAATTTCGGCGCGCTCCTGCGTCGACCCGAGGAGGGCATGACGGGCAAACACGTCTTCATGATCTTCGGCATCGGCGACACCTACTCGCCAGACCCCACCCAGCGCGCCTACGCCATCTCGGCGAGCCTCGCCCACGTGGGCCCCGAGCTGTCGAGCATCTACAGCGCCGGCACCGTGCCGGCCCCCGTCGTCACCAACGTGAGCCTCGGTGAGAGCGCCTTCACCCAGGGCGTTCGGCAGTACGAGCCCGCCGCGAATCAAGACGGCCACTTCGTCTACCAGAGCAGCGCCGAGGCCGACTGGCAGCGCTTTCTCAGGGCCGCGCTCACGGGACAGGGCGCCCCTCAGATCGGCAACTGACCCGGCACCGGCTCGCGCGACGTACTCTCGCCACCGAGCTTGCCGAGCAGGACGTTCGCGTCGGGGCCGGCCAGAAACAGAAGCTCGCGATTGCGCAGGTGGCTCACCTTGCCCACCTTCTCACCGCGCGGATTGAAGATGCCGATCTGCGCGCCCACGTAGCGCTTGTAGTCGACCGCGAGCGCCGCAACCTCGCCGCGCATGGCGAGCAGCTCGAGCAGCTCGTCCTCGGAGAGGTAGCCCTCGTTGCTGAACGACACGAGCACGTAGCGCGCGCGTACCGCCGTGAGCAGCGCGGCGAAGGCGTCGCGGATGCGGCGCTTGGAGTTGAAATCACTCTTGTACTCGCGGCAGTCGACGCGCTTCATGGCCGTGCCGTAGACCTCGGGCTTGTCCCAGCGCACGAGCGACTCCCACACGTGGTAGTTGCCGAGGTAGCGGTGCTGGTTGTAGGGCGGATCGAGGTAGGCGAGATCGAACTCGTCGCTCGCCACGGCCTCGAGCGCATCGAGCCTGAGCGCCCTGCCCTCCCCCTCGAGCACATCGGGCATGCGCAGCACGACGTCGTTGAACGAGCGCTGCGACCACTGCTTGAGGTAAGCCATCTGCAGACCGCAGGTGGAGTCGACGCGATCGGCCGCCTCCATCAGCGAAACCAGCAACACGGACTCGAGCAGCGGCTCGAGCGCCCAGGCTGCGATCTGCTCACGCATGGCATCGACGCGCGCGCCGTTGTGCGGCTGTAGATAGCGCGAGCGCTCGCAGAAGGTCTCGGTGAAGTAATCGGGCCGCCCTGGCAGCGCGTTGAGCTCGCCGATCAGGCGCGCTGCGTCGTCGTGCACCTTGCTGCGACAGGTCTCCACGTAACACTGCGCCAAGCAGTGCGCGTAGCTCGTGTGGTCGTTCGCGGTGACGCGAAACCCCCGCGCCTTGAGCGCATGACCCACGCGAGACGTGCCGCTGAACGCATCGAGCACGCGCTCGACACGCGGCAAGGCCTCCACGATCGACACGATCGTGGGCACGAGCACGCGCTTACTGCCGATGTACTTGATCATCAAGCTCGTGAAGGGCGGCTACCGTGTCACGGCGACGCCATCTCAGCCAAGGCTTCGCGGAGCACCTGAAAGCTCCGCGACCTATTGCGCTCCGGAGACATGTTCGCGGCGATCATCCTCGCAGCCTCGATCTTCGTCAGGCCCTGCTTGAAGTAGCCGGCCTTCTGCAGGACTCGCTCGAATGCCTCCCAGGTACCGCCGGTGATCGCATCTGGATTGCGATATTTGGCCATGGTCGGTACCGTCGTCGGGACGCGGGGATACGAGGCCCGAACGGCCTCCCAGTCGCCGAAGTACCAGGCCTCGAGCTCCTCGATGGCGATGCGGGTGACGACGACATACGCTTGGCCGCTTGCGCTGGCCCGTGTGTCGAGCCCAGCGTCGACGGAGGCCTTTTCGAGCTGCGCCTTGAGTGTGGCGCAGTCTTCGTCGTCGCGATCCACAATCACTACGATACGCCACGTATCGGGTAACCAAGCCGCATAGCCGCGCAGTCGCTCGGGGAGCCGGGTGAGCAGCTCTTCTTTGCCTTGATGGGGATAGATCTCAAAAGATGTGCTTCCGACGATCCTCGGAAGCAGCGTGCGGAGCGCCATCTCCATCGATGGCTCCTCGACCACAATTTCGATGTGCTGGACGGTCACCCTACCTTGCCCTTGGAAGTCGGTGCGCCTGCACGAACCAGCGGGTCGCCCACCCCAAAGCGTCCTTCGAGCCAGAGATGACCAAGCGATGCGCCCGCGGCGATGAATTCGGGAATCCCGCGGATATCGGCCGCTCGCTCGGACTTCGTATACCCCGCTTCGTCCCGATACAGGATCCGGACTTCCTCGGCCCGCAGGCCGTTCAAGAAGAACGGCGAGTGCGTCGTAGCGAGGAGCTGAGAGTTCGCTGCAGCCGCACGACACTCTTCGGCCAACTCCATGAGCAGTCTGGGATGTAGGAAGTTCTCAGGCTCTTCGATGCCTATGAATTGTGGTGGGTGGGGATCGTGGAGCACAAGCATGTACGCGAGCAGCTTGAGCGTGCCGTCCGACGCAAACCGCGACAGCACGGGCTCGGAGAACGGAGCATCCTTAATCTGCAGGAGTAGGCGGCCGTCCGGCATGGGCTCTGCGAGCACCTTCTCCAGGCGAGGTACTCTGCGACGCAGTTTCGCGAAGATCTCTTCGAGCTGCTTTGGATGCTGCTCCTTGAGGTACTGGATGACGTTGGGAAGATTGTCCCCCGTCTTACTGAGCCGCTCCTGGGGGCCAGCCTCTGGCTGGCCACGCGCGTCGTCGATCGAAAGGTAGGAGACGTACCAGTCGGTGATGAACTCACGCAGCGCTGCGACACGCGGATGCTCGGCGAACTGGCCAAGGGTGTTGACGGCGATCAAGTCCGGCGATCGCAGAGGCGTTTCCACACGCTTGTCCGTTTCGTCGGGCTCGTCACCGCTCACCGCCGAACCCTGTCCCCTCTTGTAGTCGAGAAACCTGAAGGGGCGGCCGACCTGCTTACCACGGCGCCAGGAGAGCCACTCCTCTACGACGACAGGTTTGCCGCGATCCTCGTCAACAGAAAGGTGATAGGTGATGAGCGGAGTCCTGGGGTGCTCTCGGTACTTCACCTCGATCGTGACGGGCTCGGTCTGTCCGCGCGTACGGAGCTCCTTGGCACGACCACGACGGTCCCAGGCGTGGCGCAGGCCGAACTGAAAACACTCCGAGAGAAAGTTGAAGACGTCGAACACCGTCGACTTGCCACTCCCGTTCGGTCCCAGAAGCACCGTCAAGGGGGTGATGTCCTTCAGCTCGACGCTTCGAAGCGCACGGTAGTTGTCGACGCGCAGGTACTCGATGCGAGCCGGGCCGGACGGAGACTTCGCCGGCTTTGAGTCGTTGTTGGTTTTTCTCACGTTTCCCTTGCGCCCCGTCGCCAACCTCCAACAAACGACGACTCGCATCACGCAGTCAAGCGTACTCTCGCGCGCTTCACGCCGAGACCGAAGCTCGCGCCGGTAGGCCGGAGCGAGAATCGATGCGAGAGCGAGCGCGCCCGCAGGGACCGACCGAGGCGCACTTCCTGTCTAACGTTCCCCCACAATTTGCATGCGTTGGTCGCGTGTGATCTGACCGTCAGATGACATCCTTTGCAGCGGGACCGTGGCTTGATCTGCTACCGGAGTACGACGGGGTCGACCTGGGCGACGAGCGTCGGAATGCTCGCCTGCTCAAGGTAGCGGCTGCGGTGGCGCGTGAGCCGGCAGCGAGCCTCCGGCGTAGCGCGGAGAATGATGCGGCGCTAGAGGGGACCTACAGATTGCTCAATAATC
>CAYNOM010000712.1:0-3769 GCA_964398415.1 uncultured Polyangiales bacterium
CCCCTCAGTGCGTTGTCCGACAAGCCTCCGTTGAGATAAGGGTCGACCACGGTGGGGTGGACGATGAGTAGCTCGCGGCACGTGTCAATCTGAGCCTCTTCGTTGAAACAGTTACTTTGGGCATACGCAGGCGTGAGTGACACCAAAGCCTGCGCTGACGCCAGCGCAAAGCAGTGCCACAACGCCACCTTTGAGTGGACTTTGCGCATAGCGATAACCTCTGTCTCTGTGCTGGCATACACCAGCGTTCAATGACTCGCTTTACTTACCACGGCGTCGAACAGCCGAGCGTGGACAGACAGGGGTGAAGAATGAGTTGTTGCTCGCGCGCTGTCACCAGCGGGGTCCGAGGGTACCAAAACCAGCGCGATCAGCGGGGACCAGAAGCCCACCCCTGGGCTATGCCAAAAACGTGCGCTCGCCGGCGCTGTCACGTGACGATTGCTTTTGGATAGGCTGAGGGTCCCGGTTGCACCCGGGATCCCTCGTCGTGCTGCGCAGGGCGCGTGAGCGCGCACATCACGTTGATGCTGTGTTCTCACGGTCCGCACCGCGCAGTCCAGAAAGCGGCGCGTTTATGGACGGCGGCAGAGAGATCCCGTGCAATGCAGGTGAGTGTCGCGTGGTCTTCGCGCTGTGCCGCTCATGTGATCGGCACGACCGGTATTGCTCGGTCAGGTGCCGCGGTCGTGCGCGTCTTCACCAAATTGAGCGAGCACGTCGTGCCTACGCGAGCAGCCTGAACGGTCGACGAAATCAGTCTGAAAGACAGCGTCGCTATCGGCTGCGCAAGAAATCGGCACAGAAAGTTACGGATCAGACTCTGGTCACGGACGCGGAAGCTCCCATCGTAGAGGCCCATGAGCCGGTCATTGCCGTGCTCGAGGAGCAGTTCGATGGATTCGATCTGGATGGCGATTTGTCCGGGGCTGACGAGCACTCGAATCGTAGCGATGCGCGGTCCGAACGAGCTGATCCTGAAGGCGCAGCTCAGACTGAGTCCGTCGAGTCCGCGCGCCGTACTGTCACTGCTCGAGACGCTCGCTTTGTGGGAGGGCGTGAAGGTGCGCGCTGCGCTCGTTGTGGACGAAGACTCGGCCCATGGTCAGACGAGTTTGCATCGCGACACCGTCAGTCTGTTCGGTGACGAGAGCGCCCTGTACAGCTTCGAATGGGTTCCGCGCGTTCGCGTCCGCCGTCGCGATGAGCTCCACGGAGTCGGGGAGTTTCGCGATCTCGAGCGCCTGCTGACCGCGAGTCTGGCGCGATGACTGAAGATCCTACGCAGGAGCGCACCGCGGAGGTGCTCAAGCTTCGTTACGTCGAGGGTCTCTCGATCCGCGCAATTGCGCGAAGGCTCCAGATGGCGCGCAAGACGGTTCGCGAGATCTTGAGCGCACCGAAGAAGCCGGCACGTGAGCCCACGCCACGCACCTCGATCGTGGCCGCCTACGACACGGTGATAGACGACCTTCTGCTGGAATCCCCTGAAATCCGCGCGCCTGCCGTGCTCGAGCGATTGCGCACGCACGGTTACACCGGCGGACTCACGGTGGTTCGCCAACGTCTGCGCGTTTTGCGCAAGAAGCCACATGCAGAGGCCTTTCTCAAGCTCGCGTTTTCACCTGGCGAAGCCGTACAGGTGGATTGGGCCGATTTTGGCTTTGCGCTGCCCGGCATTCCCCGACGCGTGAGCGCCTTCGTGATGGTGATGGCGTACTCGCGGAAGCTCTACCTGGAGTTCACGCTGAGTCAGAGCATGGGCTCGTTCTTGCGCTGTATGGAACGCGCGCACGCCTATTTCGGAGGAACAACGCTGGTCGACGTGTTCGACAACATGAAGACGGTGGTGCTCAAGCACACCCCTCGCGCGACGGTGTTCAATCCGACCTTCGTCGAGTACGCGCGCATCCGGCAGTTCGCGGTGCAGGCGTGCAATCCGGGCAAGGCCAACGAGAAGGGTGTCGTCGAGCGTGGCATTGGTTTTGTCCGCACGCGCTTCTGGCCAGGGCGACGCTTCGCCAGTCTTCTCGACCTGAACATGCAGGCTGCTGCATGGCGCGACGCGTTCGCGAACGCGCGCGTACACGAAGAAACTGGCAAAGTCCCGGAACTCGTTTTCGAGCACGAAGAGAAGCCCGCGCTGCGGCCACTCACGGACGTCCATTTCGACTGCGACGACAGGTTGAGCACCACGGTCACGCGCCAGCATCGGGTTCACTTTGATAGAAACGACTACACGGTTCCGTGGCGACTGGTCGCGCAATCGGTGATGGTCCGCGCGGACGACGACAGCGTTCGAGTGTTCCTCGGACCCAAACAAATCGCTGCGCACGTGCGCTCGTGGAGCGTGCGTGAGGACGTGGGGCACGAATCCCACGAGCGCGGTCTGCGTGAACACAAGCCGCGCTCCAAAGCTGGCGAACTGCCAGGCGAACTCGAGCGACTGGGCGACACTGGCCGACGTTACTTCAAGCTGTTTGCTGCGAGCAATCGTTCGATTCAGAGGGAAACCGTGAGACTCGTGCTGCTCGTCGAGCTTTTCGGTGAGCGCACCACGGAAGACGCGATGGACGAGGTGATGCGCACCGGCCACGTGGGCTCCGAGTACATCGAGTACGTCCTCAAACATCGCCGCGGCCTAACGCCTGCTCCGCAGGCGCTCAGGCTGGGCGTGCGCGACTTGGACTCCATTTCTCTGAGCGAACCCGACCTCTCGCTTTACGACAACCTGCCGGCCCGCATGACCAAAGACCCCGGGCCGGCTTCGGAGCAGAACTCATGAATCGCAATGATCAGCTCGAGGTCGTCACCGAAAAACTTCGCTGGCTGCGGCTGCCGGGCATGGCGCGCACGCTGGCCAAGCTGGACGCTGAAGCCGCCAAGAAGAACCTCATCCCGCTCGATGTCGTGGACCGGCTCTGCGATGAGGAGAAGGCCAGTCGCCTTCAGAGTGCGATCAACAAACGCATTCAGGCTGCGAAGTTCCCCGAGGTCAACACGGTGGAGGGCTTCGATTTCGACTGGGATCCATGTCGCAAGAAGATCAGGGCACGGTATCTCGCGCTGCATGACCTGACGTTTCTCGATACCGGCATCAATCCGCTCTTCATCGGTACGCCTGGCACCGGCAAGACCTTTCTTGCACGTTCGCTCGCCTATCGAGCCTGCCAAGCGGCTCGCAGAGTGGTGCTCGTCAGCGCTGCCAAGATGCTCAACGAACTGCACGGTGCCGAGCTCCACGGTCGACTCGAGCGAGCCCTGCGCAAGTACACCTCGGCCAACCTACTCGTCATCGAAGACTTTGCCGTGCTCGCCATGGATCCGGCCCAAGCGAAGCTGGCGTTTCAGGTGATCAGCGAGCGCTACGACCATCGACGCTCGACCGCGATCACCACCAACAGGCCGTTCAAGGAATGGCCCAAAGTCTTTCCTGATGCCCTCAACGCGCAGGTGATCGCCGAGCGGCTCACCGAGCGATCAGAGGTCTTCGTGCTCGATGGGAGGAGCTATCGCGTTTCCAAGGTCTAACTCCGAAACTGAACCGGCAGTGACCTTCGGGCCCGGACTCGGCAGCACGATGCCGAGGTCATGCGCGCTGCGAGCGCTCATGAGGGGCACGCCTCCGTCCGGAGCACCAACGGTGGGCACCTGGAGCCCGCTGATTCCGCTGGAAGTGGTACCCAACTTCGCCGCTGGCGACAGGCGTCTCGACACCGACCGCCTCCAGTAAACCGCGCTGGTTCGCATAGTAGCGCGCGGGGCCTTG
>CAYNOM010000713.1:0-3767 GCA_964398415.1 uncultured Polyangiales bacterium
CGCGGATCGCGTCTTCCTGCTAGTGCCCGCCCAGCGCATCCTGCATCGTTGCCATGATGGGGACTGAATGATGGGGACGGTCCTTCCAGATTGATACTCGTCCTCCGCACGCGATGGCGCCCCGCGCCCCGGAGGGTACGCGGCTCGGTCGCTCGTCGAGGCCCACCTCGGCTCCGGCTGCTACCCTCTCGCTGTGAAGAAGCCCAAGCGACCCGGACGTCTACGCACCCTCGTTCGCAAGCTCGAGCGACGTGAGGAGAACCTCGTCGAGGCGCGTGAGAAGCTTGCGCGGCTCGAGCCCGGGGGCTCATCCGAGCGCCCCATCGAGGTCGACACGGCGGCCCTGATCGAGCTGCGCGCCGAGGCCATGCCGTGCCTGCGCTGCGACGGACAAAACCGCTGCGCGGAGCACCTGGCCATCGACAGCGAGCGCGGGCTCGTGCGCGAGGTGCACCTCGTGTGTCGCGCCTGCGGCGCGCCGCGCACGGTGTACTTTCGGGTGGCCGTGCCGCTGCTCAACTGACGCACCCATGCGGCGCGCGGGTCGGGCACAATGCGGCCCATGACGACTTCGCTTCGCCTGTCGCTCCGTCGCCCCGATGGAACGGTGGCGCCCCCCACCTCCGACCTGCGCGAGGTCTTGGGGCGGGGGCCGTGGCTCGTGGTGGTGCCCCACGACGATGACCTCGTGCTCGGTCTCGGCCTGACGGTGGCCGGCGCGCGTGCCCAAGGCATCGACGTGCACGTGGCCGTGGCCACCGATGGCTCGCTCGGTTATGTCGCGCCGAGTGCGCGCGCCGCGCTCGTCGAGACACGCGCCCGCGAGCTCGAGGCGGCCTGCCGCACGCTCTCGATCCCCGAGATGCACGTGCACCGCTTGGGCCTGCCAGATGGAAGCCTCGTCGCGCACCAGGGCTGTCGTCCGGAGGGCGAACCGGCCACGCTCAGCCAGCGTCTCGTCGCGTTGATGCGTGAGGTGGCGCCGCGTCAGGTGTTCGTGTGCACGAAGACGGACATCCATCCCGATCATCGCGTCGCGGCCGCCGAGGTCGAGATCGCGTGCTTTTGGGCGTCGTCACGCATTTGGCTCGATCTGGGCGAGCCCATCGTGGAGCCCGAGCGCTTCGCCTATGCCGTCTACTGTCCCTTCGACGGCCCACCCGACATCGAGCTCGCGGGCGATGAGGCGCTGCTCACGCAGAAGCTCAATGCGCTCGCGTGCTTCGAGAGCCAGGGCGTGATCGACCCGATGGTGGCGCGCCTGCGTGCGGACGGGCCGTTCGAATATCTGCAACGCTCACGCTTCGAGGCCTATCGTCCGCGGACCTACCGCACGTTGTTCGAGCCTCAGCACCGCGACGACGTGCGAGGTCAGGGCTTTGATCGCGACCTCAGGCTGTGTCTCGATGTGCTCGACGCCCATCCTGTGCCGCGCTCCGAGCTGCTCGAGCAAGCCCTCGCGGACGCAGCGCGCCCGCTGCTGATCGTGGCGGAGGGCTCGAGTCAGCTGTTTCCCGCGCGCTTCGCCCAGGTGCTCGCGGCGCGTAGCGGGCACTTCGCGCAACTCTGGGTGTCGGGGGGACGCGAGGCGCAGGCGCTCGAGCTCTCGGCCTATCGCGTGTGTCTCGTGTCGAACTCGGGCGCCACGCGCGAGCTGGTCGAGCTGGTCGACCGCTGTCCGCCGGATCGGTTTGCCTTGCTCGGCACGGGACGAGGGCCGCTCGCCGTGCGCGTCGCCGATCATCTCGTGCTCCTGCCCGAGCCCGAGCGCGTGGTGGCGGCGACCGCCAGCGTGTTCGCGCAGGCCCTGTACCTCGCCGTCGCGGTGCTGCGCGTGTCGGGCGCTTCCCCATCGCTCACACGCCTTCGCCGCGCGACCGAGGATGCGCTCGCGCTCGAGATCGACAGCGTGCTCAGCCGCTGCCTGCCGAACGTGCAGCGCGTGTTTTTCACCGATCCCGGTCACGGTGTGGGTGCGGAGCTTGCGCTCAAGACCATGGAAGTGGCGGGCGTGCCCGGCATCTACGCCCCTGGCAATTTGCTGCTTCACGGCGTCGAGGAAGCCCTGACCGAGCACGATCTCGTGGTGTGGATTGAGCCTGCGCCCGAGGATCGCGCCCTGCGCAAGGCCATTCACGAATCCACCGGCGCGCTCGGCCTCGTGTTGGGCGGCCCAGAGAGTCGCTTTGCGCTCGACGACGTGGGCCCGCTCTCGCCGCTCGTTCACCTCGTCGCCGGCTTGCGCGTCGTGCGTGCGCTTGCCTTGTCTCAGGGCCGAGACCCTGATCGTCCGCGGCGCGCGCGCAAGGTGGGCAATCCCATCACGGCATGAGCGACTCGAGCGCGCGCAGAAACTGGCCGACGCGCTCGATGGCGTCGTCGTTGGCGTCGTCGAAGCGCGTGCTCAGCTTGCGATCGGGCGTCAGCTTCCAGCGTCCCTTCGACTCGGCCACCTTCACCACGAGGCGGGCCACGTCGAGCGGCGTGTCGTCGGACAGATGCAAGGTCACGCGCTGGCTCGTGGCGTCGCAGCCGAGCACACGCATGCGTCGCAGGGTGGGCTTGAGCGCCATGGCCCTGACGAAGGTGCGGGCCGAATCGGGAGCAGGGCCGAAGCGGTCTTCCATCTCTTCGCCGATCTCGCTCGCGTGCGACTCGCTCTCGGCGCTGGCCAGGCGCTTGTAGAACGAGAGCCGGACCCCCACGTCCTCGATGTAATCGTCTGGCAGGAGCAGCGGCGTGTCGACGTTGACCTCGGGATCGATGTCCTGGCTGAGGGGCTCGCCTCGCAGCTCGGCCACGGCTTCTTCGAGCATCTTCACGAACAGCTCGAAGCCCACGGCGCCCACGGTGCCGCTCTGCTCGGCGCCGAGCAGATCACCTGCGCCGCGCAGCTCGAGATCGAGCGATGCGACCTTGAAGCCCGAGCCGAGCTCGGTGAAGCGCTCGAGGGCGGCGATGCGTAGACGAGCCTCGTCGCTCATGGCGTTGGGCGGCGGCGCGATCAGGTAACAGTAAGCCCGCTCCTTCGAGCGACCGACGCGTCCGCGTAGCTGGTAGAGCTGAGCCAGGCCGTAGGTGTCGGCGCGGTCGATCAGCATCGTGTTCGCGCGTGGGATGTCGAGGCCACTCTCGATGATCGCCGTCGAGCACAGGACGTCGTAGCGGCCTCCGATGAAGTCGCTCATCACCTTCTCGAGGGTGGTCTCGTTCATCTGGCCGTGGGCGACCACGATGCGTGCCTCGGGCACGAGCTCCTGCAAGCGTGCCGCGCGCTCGGAAAGCGACTCGATGCGGTTGTGCACGAGAAAGGTCTGACCGCCGCGTGAGAGCTCGCGCTTGATGGCCTCGCGCAGCACGTTCGGATCCCAGCGCGTGACGAAGGTGCGCACTGCGCGGCGGTCGACGGGCGCCGTGGTGATGAGCGACAGATCGCGCAGGCCCGAGATGGCCATCTGCAACGTGCGCGGGATGGGCGTGGCGCTCAAGGTGAGCACGTCGACGTTGGCGCGCAGGGCCTTGATGCGCTCCTTGTGCGCGACGCCGAAGCGCTGCTCTTCGTCGACGACGAGCAGGCCGAGGTTCTTGAAGTGCACGTCCTTCGAGAGCAGCCTGTGGGTGCCGATGACGATGTCGAGCTTGCCCTCCTTGAGCGCAGCGAGCGTCTTCAGCTGCTCGTCCTTGGGGACGAAGCGTGAGAGCTGGCCGATGCGCAGCGGGTAGTCGGCCATGCGCTCCTGGAAGGTGTTCGTATGCTGCTGGGCGAG
>CAYNOM010000714.1:0-3764 GCA_964398415.1 uncultured Polyangiales bacterium
TTGCGACGGTGACCTACAGGCCCACGGGCTACGACCCGGACAGCTGCTGGGATCTTGATCGCGACGGCGTATTTCAGCCCGTGCAAAACCAGCTCGGCATCCCCGAGGACCGCAACGGCGACGGGGAGCGCAGCGTCGACGACTGCTACGCGAACAGCGTCTCCAACCTCTACTTGACCCTCGAGGGGCTCGAGCCGGCCCGCACAGCGACCAACGACTGGGCGTTCACGAGCGAGCTGTCCTCGCACAAAGATGTGGCCCTCGAGCGGGTTGAGATCGCCGGCGTCGGCGCGTTCATGAAGATCGACGTGTTCTCGTCGACCGACCCCACGCCCATGCGGGACGGCATCGTCATCGCCCGCATCCCGCTCACGGGCGACGTCTCGCAGCTCGGAGCGCTCGCCATCTCGCGTCGCGCGGCCCAAGAGCAGCTCTATCACCTCAGCTTGCCCGCGCCTGGCTCTGCGCTCCCCGAGGGGGTGCCGAGCTTCCCCGTGGCCGTACAGCTTCCAAGCCACTTCGAGCGCGTGCTCGACGCAGCGTTCAGTCCAGAGGCCGACCGCATCGTCCTCTCGCTGCTCGAGAACGCGCGTCCGGTCGTGGTGGTCACGGACCGCATGTTCGAGCCCCAGGGCCGCTGGGCAGGTGGCTTCGATGTCGTCACCCCTGACGCGGCCACGGCCAGCCTGCTCGGCCCTCGCGTGCTGCAGATCGACCCCACGGCGGTCTCGAAGATCTCGCGCACCCCCACGGGCGTCGAGGGTCTGCAGTGGGTGTCGGTGAACCGCGCCTATCCCTGCAACTGGGTCGGCGCGTTTCGCGAGCCGAGCAGCAAGCGCTACCTGCACGCGTTCCGCGGCGGCCTCGACGAGGTCAAGCTGCACAGCTACGTGCGCAGCCAGGGGGCGTTTCGCTCCGAGGCCGAGCGCGGCCATGAGCGTCTCGCAGTAAGCCAGCCCCATGGGCCAGAGCTCGCGGGCACGGCCTGCGGCAACTCGTTCGACTGCCCCGACTATCAGTTGTGCGTCGAGGGGCATTGTCAGACCCGCGACTGCGACCCGGCCCAGGCCTACGCGTGCAGCGAGGGCACGTGCTCGCTGATGCCCATCCCCACCGACGCGGACGGCGCCGCCACGCGCTGGGTGTGCTCTGTCGAGTGCAGCCTCGACAACGAGTGCTTCCAGCAAGAGTGCCTGAACGGGCCCTGTCGCTTCTGCAGCCCGACCGACACCTGTGTGGAGTGCCAGCCCGTGCTCAACGCGCTGGGCGTGCTCACCTACGAGGGCTGCCCCGACACCAACGCCTTCGCGTGCGTGGAGGGGAGCTGCGTCACCGAGTGCTACACCTACGAAAATGGTGTCTCCAAGTACCTGTGCGACCCGGCCACCGAGTACTGCTTTCAGGGCCGCTGCCGGCTGTTCGACTGGAGCTGGTCTGACTTTGCGCCCGCTACGTTCGCGGGTCTGGGCGAGACCACCTTCAAGGGCCACCCGCGCACGATCGCCGTGCCTGAGCTGTATCCCGTAGAAATTTGGGCTTACGGTGTCCGCGACTACCTCCACCAGCCCGAGGTGCTCGTGCAGGCCCAGTCGCCTGGGCTCTACGACGGTGACGCGTGGTTCGATCTGGGGCGTTTCCTCGTCTACAACCAGACCCAAGCCGAGGCCAACGACGACCGTAAGCGTCACGTGCTGCACAGCCCCTATCGGATCACGCGGCTGCGCTTTCAGCTCATCCAGCCGCCCATGGAGAACCTGGCCAACTCGGCCACCGGCCTCACCGGGCTCGGGCGCGATGGCGACTTCTGCCAGGGCGGATTGCCCTTCCAGCCTGGCGACAAGCGCGTGTGCTATCAGCGCGAGTCGGCGAGTGAGCCGATCATGGGCTACGGCCTGGGTCTGCCGCGCTGGCAGGCCGACACCTACTGGAGCTGTCAGGAGAGCCTCGACGCCGCGCGCAACATCACGAACCCCGGCGCCTGCGCACCCACCGACCCGCTGTTCGCGCAACACCTCGCCGGTGGCAACGCCGCGGCCGTGATCACGCGTGTGGCGGTGAATCAGACCGATATCGCCCTCACCAGCGCCGTCAAGAACACCGTCTGCAAGTATGGCGATGGAACCCGCGAGCGTGCCGACGCGCTCGGGCAAGGCACGCACCTCCCGATGGTGCACCCGCGGGGGTCGCAGACGCTGCTCGACCTTACTAAGCTCACGCCTCGCCGCGGCTACGGCCTGCTTAACTGCCCCTACTCCGAGCCAAACGGCGGTGCGGCGGCGGAGCTAGTGCTTCCGGTCAACGTTCAGTTCCCGGATGTGAGTAAGGGCAGCGTCGCCTACGGCAAGATCACCGAGAACGCCAACGGCTGTCTCGTCGAGACCGACCCCCAGCGCAGCGCGCCCTGCTACGAGTGGGTGGGCGCAGCGCCGAGCCTCGACCCCTACACCTTCGAGATGCAGCCCTACCGCACGCTCGAGCTCCAAGACTTCACGAGCTTCGGCTTCGACCACTGACCCCTCCCCCCCTTTCAGACACGGACTTGTGCAGGAGTGAGACCATGACGACCCGAGACACACGACAGAAGCGGCTTCCGCGAAGACGAGCGCGCCTCCTCGCGGCAGCCGTGGGCGTTGCCGCGGTGTGGGTGCCGCATGGCTCGCGCGCCCAGGAGCTGGCCACTGGCTTCGAGATCCAGGAGCGCCCCATCCAGAAGGTGCCCACCACCTTCAAGTTCCAGTCGCGCATCTCGCAGGCGAAGATGCCGGTGGGCAGCCAGACCTTCACGACGCTGTACGTGAACCTGGTGCGCGGCCAATCCGACGTCTTGTGCAGCGAGCAGCTCAACCAGGTGCAGGTGCGCGACAGCGTGCTCAACATCGAGATCGGGCGCGGCTTCAACTGCCCGCTCGATGACATCATCGCCACCAACAACGATCTGAACTTTCAGATCTGCATCCAGAGCAAGGAAAACTGCCTCAAGCCCATCGCCTTGAGCAGCGTGCCCTACGCCGTCAAGGCCACCTTCAGCCAGCAGGCCCAGGAGTCGCACACGGCTGACATCGCCGCCCAGTGCCACTACGCGCACCGCGTGACGGCCGACACGGGCCTTCTGAGTGTCAACAGTCAGAGTCAATACGGCTACGGCTACTACGACTTCGCGACGCCCATCGCGCCCAACGCCCTGAGCTCGCTCTCGATGCCCACGGGCGTCACCAGCGCCAGCGGCTATCTGCAGTGGACGCCCGTCAATCCCAACGCTGCCACGGACCTGACGATCTGCAGTCGTACCCACAACGGCACCGCGCTGACCAAGCTCGACGTGTTCAACGTGCAGGCGGCGAGCAGCTACTTCTCCAATGCCGTGTACGTCGGCACCGAGTCCATGCAGGGCTATCTCGAGGTCGATGGCCACACGCACATCGTTGGCGATGTGGATGCGGAGAACGGCACGCTGCGAACCGACCTGGACGTCGGCAGGGACGGACGCGTCGGCCGTGATCTCGACGTGGGCCAGGATGCCCGCGTGGTCCGAGACACCCACGTGGGTCGTGACGCGAACGTCGGGCAAGACCTCCGCGTGGCGCGCAACGCGCACGTGACCGGCGACATGGACGCGACCAACGGCACGCTGCGCAACGACCTCACGGTACGCCGCGACGCGCATGTGCTGCGCAACGCCCACGTGACCGGCGACATGGACGCGACGAATGGCACGCTGCGCAACGACCTCACGGTACGCCGCGACGCGCATGTGCTGCGCAACG
>CAYNOM010000715.1:0-3755 GCA_964398415.1 uncultured Polyangiales bacterium
GCCAAGCACGAGGCGCCAGAGTCGTTCGCTGACCGAACCGTTGCGCGCAATCACGAGTCGCTCCTCGAGCGCGCGCACGAGCAGCTCGCCCTCGAGCTCGACCAGGAGCACGTGCTCGCCCATGTGCACCGTGGCGAGCGCCTCGACCTCGACGAAGCGTCCGGGCCAGCTCTCTTGTGCCGGCGGTGTGCCGAGCCCGTACGCGGCGTAGTCGCAGGGCTCCTTGGGATAGCCTACGAGCACGTAGCGTCCTTCCGTTTCGACGAGGAGCGAGCCCGCAATGCGACCGACCTTCGCCATCACTCTGCCTCCCCGAGCATCCCGTCGGTGACGAGCGAGCGGGCTGGACGCTGTCCCGGGAGCACGTCGCCCTCCCACGTGTACTTGTTGGTGTAGCCGCGCGGCGTGACCATGTAGCCCTCGTACACGAAGGTGTTGGTCGAGCCCACGATGACCGTGGTGAGCATCCCGATCTCGTAGTCGAGGAAGTGATCGAGGTCGCTCAAGACCACGTGCTGAAGCTTGCGGTAGGCGCTCTTCACGAGCGCCACGGGCGTCGTGCCCGCGCGATGGGCGCGCAGGATGCGCTGCGCCTCGACAATCTGCCGCGTGCGCCGCCCGCTCGCCGGGTTGTAGAGCGCGACCACGAAGTCGGCCTCCGCGGCGGCCCTCAAGCGCCTCTCGATGACCGGCCAGGGCGTGAGCAGGTCCGACAGCGAGATGCCGCAGAAGTCGTGGCCGAAGGGTGCGCCCACGAGGGAGCCACAGGAGCTGAGCGCGGTGACACCGGGGATGAGCTTGAGCTCGGGTCCCTCGTCGCGCGTCCAGCCCGACTCGCGCAGCACCTCGAAGACGAGCCCCGCCATGCCGTACACGCCCGCGTCGCCGGATGAGATCACGACGACGTGCTTGCCCTCGCGTGCTTTCTGGACCGCGGCACGGGCACGGCCGATCTCCTCGGTCATGCCCGTGCGCACGAGCTCCTTGCCCTCGATGAGGTGCTGCACGAGCTTCACGTAGGTGACGTAGCCGACGACCACGTCGGCCTTGCGGATGGCCTCGAGCGCGGCGGGGGTCGTGTGCTGATCGGAGCCTGGACCGATTCCGACCAGTGTCAGAGAGCCTTGGGTCTGGGTCATGGTGTCAGCCTTCCTCGCGTGCGGCGTGCGGGACACGCGCGACGGCGAACGTCATCGAGCGCCCGGCGCCCGGTTCGGTGTAGATCTGCTTGGGCACGAGCAGCTCGCTCGCCCCTGCCGCGCGCAATGCGGCAGGCTCGGCGACACCACGCGTGCCCACGTGGCGCTTCACCTGCTCGGACGGGGTCTCGATGCCTGCGGTCGTGTCGAGCTCCTCGGGCGTGTAGGTGACGAAGGGCCAGTGGTACTTCTGGCCGAGCGCGAGCAGCGCCACCTCGTCCGCTTTCTTGTCGATCGACGCGATGGCGCGCACCGACTTGATCGACAGACCGGCGCGCTCGAGCAACGAGAGCACCCCGCGCTCGACGAGCTCCGTGGGCGTGTCGCGATCGCAGCCGAGGCCGAGCACGAGCGTCTTGGGACGGAACACGACCGCGCGCGCGAAGTGCGCGGGATGGGTCCTCTCCAAGTCGCGGTCGCTCGCGATCAGCAGCATCTCGAAGGCGGCGGGATCGACGCCGTCGAGCGAGCGACGGTAGACCACGTTGCTCGGGAGCTTGCGATCGAGGGGCCAGAAGCTCGGCTCGCCCGCCTCCTGCACGAAGGCCACGGGCACCTCGTTCACGACCGCCGCACAGGCGAGCGTGACGTTCCGATCCATGTCGTCGAGCTCCCAGCCGAGCTCGCGCCCGAGGATGTCGACGGTGAGCGTGCCGAGCGCGTCGGAGGCCGTGGTGATGACCGGCGTCGCCCCGAGCAGGCCGCTCACCCGCTCCGTGAGCGCGTTGCCGCGGCCCACGTGACCCGAGAGCACGGAGATGGCGAAGCGCGCGGTTTCGTCGACGCACACGACCGCGGGGTCCACCTTCTTGTTCGCGAGCAGCGGCGCGATCATGCGCACCACGGCTCCGACGCTGATGATGAAGACGTGACAGTCGTAGGCCGTGAAGCTGTCCTTGAGCGTGGGGCCCATGGGCAGCTTCATGGGGATGACGCGCGGCACCTCGAGCTCGGCGGCGAGTCCGAGCAGCTTCTCCGACACGAACACGTCGGCCTCGGGCAACGCGCGGGCGAGCGTGCGCGCGTGCGTGAGCCCGTGCTTGGTGATGGCGTAGAGCGCGAAGGGCTTGCGCGTGGTCATGGCTGCTCCTGGGCGAGGAGGGGCGTGAGCGCGGCGAGATTTGACTCGCCCATCAGCAGGCCGCTGCGCTCGTCGCGTCGCACGATGATCATGGCGAAGCAGTCGCCGTGCTCGTCGCGCACGCGCGTGAGGTCGCGCTCGATGCGCTGCTCGCGCATGGTGGCGCGTGACACGTACACGGCGCGATCGAGCAGGCCGTGGCGCTCGAGCACGCGCACGACCGTCGCGATCTCGCGGCCGACCTTCATGAGCACCACCGTGTCGAAGCGCGCGATCAGGTCGTCGAGGTCATCGACGCCGTAGGTGCCCGGGATGATCGCGACCCGCTCCTGTCCATCGGCGAGCGGACGCCCCGAGACGGCCGGCACGGCCATGATCGACGACACGCCCGGCACGACCTCGATGCGCACTTCGGGCAGGAGGCGCTCGATGCCGCGCCGCACGTAGATGAAGCTGCTGAAGGTCGAGGGATCGCCCTCGGTGAGGAAGGCGACCGACTTGCCCGCCTCCAGGCGCGCCGCGATGGCCTCGAGCGCCTGCTCGACGGCGGGACGCACGCGCTCGGGATCCTTGCTCATGGGGAAGGTCAGAAAGAGCCGCTCCTGAGCGGCGACTCCGTCGAGTGACGGCTTTGCGATCTTGAACGCCATGGACTCGCCAAAGTCGCTCCCGCGCGGGCACGCGAGCACCGAAACCGAGCGCATCACGTCGCGCGCCCGCAACGTGAGCAGGTCGGGTGCGCCGGGCCCGACGCCCACCCCGTACAGCACGACCTCAGCCATGGCCCACCTCCTGCGGCTCGAGCGGCTTCTGAACTGCGAGCACCTGAATCGGGTTCATGGCCTCGAAGCGCATGTAGCGGGCCAGCGGCTCGGCCCGGGCGGTCGACACCAGGGTGATTTCGGGCTTGAGGCCGCGCGCCTTCACGGCGGCGTAGGACTCGTGCGCGTTCTCGAGCGTGATGGCGTTGACCACGAGAAAGCCACCGGGGCGAAGCCGGTCGAGCGCGACGTTCACGATCTCTTCCATGCTGCCCTTGCTGCCGCCGACGAACACGGCGTCGGGCGCGGCGAGCCCGTCGAGGGCCTCGGGCGCGCGGCCGTGGATGACGGTGACGTTGTCGGCGCCGTGCAGCAGCGTGTTCTCGCGCGCGATGTCGACGCTCTCGGCGTCCACCTCGACTGCGTATACGTAGCCCTCGTAGGCGATGAGGCCCGCTTCGATGGCGACAGAGCCCGAGGCGGTGCCCACGTCCCACACGACACTCTGCGGCGTGAGGCGCATCGCAGCGAGCGAGAGCACGCGCACCTCGCGCTTGGTGATGAGGCCTTTCTTCGGGATGCGCTTGGCGAAGGCCTCCTCGGGCAGGTTGCCGATCACGTGCGGCGCAAGGAAGTCAGCCGTGCGCTCGAGCAGCACGACGTTGAGCGGGGTCTCGTCGTGCGTCTGTGCGAGATCCTCGAGGGAAAAGCTGC
>CAYNOM010000716.1:0-3752 GCA_964398415.1 uncultured Polyangiales bacterium
CGAGCACCGGAAAGGAGCGTGTCCACCGCAGGCGGCCGGCCACGGGCCTCCGTGCGCTTGCGATGAGGCGTGCACCACGACCACCGATCACCGCGCCGAGCACGAGCACGAGCACGAGCACGAAACGCATCGTCTGGAGCAGCGACGCTCAGGGAGCGGGCGCGCGGCGCAGATCGGGGTGGCGGCGCAGCACCGCGATCTGCTGGGCCGTGAGCGCCACGCTGCCTGCGGGCTTCTGAACCATCAGGTTGCCGTCGCTCGCGCTGCGATCGGTGGGAAAGCTCGCGTCTTCGACATGAAATAGTCCCAGATGATGGCCGAGCTCGTGGGCCGCGATCACGCCCGCCGCCGCGCCGTCGGTGAAGCTCAGGCCACCCCCGAGACAGCTCTCGGCCGCCACGTACACCCCTGCACGCTCCACGCTGCACGAGCCGGGTAGATGAGGCGTGGTGCCGAAGGGCCGGCTCGTGTTCACCACGCTCTTACGCTCGAGGCATGGCCCGAGCACGAGGGGCACGAGCCCGTCTTGCTCGACGCCGAGGGCCCGCTTCGACGCCGTGAAGAGCGCGTCGAGCTCAGTGCGCTCCTCGGGCGCGAACTCGACCTTGGCGACGCTGCCGTCCGTCTCTACCACGCTCCACGCGATCGCGATGTCCGCCGCGGAGAAGGCGTCCTCCACCGTCTTCTTCACGCCGTCGAGGTAGCTCGTGCGCAGGGCCCCATCGAGCTCGAGCAGGCTCGGCGCAGCCACGACGAGCCCCACGTGTAAGGTCAACGTCTCGTCTGCGGGACGCGCCTCGATCACCCGTGTCTGCACGCGCACGCGCGTGGGCGCGCCGAGGGGAAACAGCGAAGAAGGTCTGAGCAGCGAAGCGCAGTCACGCATGGCCACGCGCAGCGAGAGCGCGTCGAAGGGCGCAACCGCGGTGGTGCTCGGGAAGACGAAGAAGCCCTGATCGGGATGCACACGCACGAGCTGCGCGCAGCCCGCACACAGCTCCTCGCTGTCGTCGCTGCCGACGGGCACCCACTCGGCATCGCCGGCCCGCACCGCCTCGAGCCCATAGCAGGAGCTCTGGGCGTTTTCGCCGTCGGCCGTGATGGCGATGGCCAAGCTCGACACCTGCTCGTCGAAGCTCAGCCCGATGGTGGTCGTGCGGCCCTCAGCGTCGAGCTCGAAGGTCCCAAACGTGTCGAACGCGGTCTCGCACGCCACCACCGGGCGCGCCGCGTCCTCCCCGGCGTCGTGCTCCACGCCACCCTCGGCGCTCGCATCGGAGACCGTGCGGTCGCCGCCGTCCGGCATGGCGCGGGCACCGGCGTCCGGGTTCGAGCGAGCCCCTGCGCCCGGCGCCGCTTCGTCGCAGGCCCCCCAAGCGAGGAGCCCAAACGCCAAAAGAGCTGCGGAGCCTGTGCTCCTGCAGCCCTTGTTGATGGTGTTGTCGTGAGTCACGCGCTAGGCAGCTTACCAAGAGACGGTGCCCGTGAGAACCGTCTACTCGGCCGCGCCGAGCGCCCGCTCAGACACTCAGGGGACGAAGCGGAACAGCTGGTTCGCGCCACCGTGGCAGTCGTACTGCAGCACGTTGCCGCCGTTGTCATGACTCCAGTAGCCCACGTCCGCGCAGCGGCCCGAGTGCTTGAACTTGAGCATGTAGGCGTCGCCGCGTTGCTCCAGCGTGAAGCGCTGGTTGTCGACGCTGACCCAGGGCCAGGCCGACTGGATGTTGGCCAGGTTGTTCGGATCGGCGTTGGCCACGTCGGGCGTCTTGCCCGAGTGCTGGTTGACGAGATAGAAGGTGCCGCCGCCGCCATCGCGGAGCTGCCAACGCTGCTGCACCTGACCGTGGCAATCCCACTGATACAGGTTGTTCTGGTTAGCAGGCGCATCCAGACACTTGCCCGAGTGGACGGCCTGCAACTTGTACCAGATCGTCATGCTCGGGATCGTCGTGAGCGCGAGACCGTTGCGGTCGAGCACTCCCTTGTAGGTGGGCGAGGCCCAGAGGAGCTGGTTGTACTGCCAGCCGCCCCAGCTCGCGATCGTGTAATCCCAGAACTGGCTCCAACCGAAGCCGCAGGGCCAGTACACGCGCACGAACGCGACCTTCTTCGAGCACCACTCCACCGTGCGGTTCTCCGCGAAGAGGTAGATGCGGCCCGACAGGAACGTCGAGTTCAGGTTGATGTTCGCCCAGGCAGCCAGGATCAGCTTGCCGTTCTGGACGTTCTGCAGCTGGCCATCGAAGCCCCAGTTGAGGGCTGCCTTGGCCGGGATGCCGATGTCGACCACGGTGATCTCACCGGCCGCACCGGCGCGCGCCACCTGGATGCTGATGGCAGCGAACACGTTGCCCTTCAGGTTGCCGTAGGGCGTGAGCGTGACGGCGGCCTCACCCACGGTTTCCATGTCCTGGCCGAACGCGGTCTTGAGCGGACTGCACTCGGCGTCCGTGCAGTTGTCGGCCGAGAGATCGCGCGCGATGACGTCGAGGTTGACCTTGAAGCCCACCTGGCCCGTGACCTTGAAGCCCACGTCGACCCAGGCGACCTTCACGAAGATGCTCTTCTCCTTGCCCCACTCCTTGGTCTGGTTCCAGTCCCACTCGCGGTGGTACTCGGCTTCCTTGCGTTCGCCGATCAGCTTGATGCCGAAGAACTCGAGACCGTAGTCGTAGTAGCTGCCCACCACGATGGTGCGCGCCGCGGCCTGGGCCCAGAGGCGCACGAGGTCGAGCGTGAAGTCGAAGGTGCCGCTGCGCAAAAACAGCTTGGCTTCGTTGTCGGTGGAGGCACCGTTCACCAGGCCCAGCGAGTTGTAGGTGTGGGCGTGGACGTTGAGGCTGATGTTGTCGTTGCCGAAGGCCTGATCCCAGGCGTAGTTCTGGGCCCAGCCATCGGAGTCAGCCGCGCCGAACAGCTCGTCCTGCGTGAAGCCTGCTTCGGAGACGTCCTTTTCGTCGATCACTTCCTTCGCGAACGGATCCTGCTGGGTCGGAGCGGGCTTCGTGCGCGTGATCTTCTGCTGGCGAGGCACCACGCGCGTGACGCGAATGGCCTGCTCGAGACAGTTGTTGTTGGGGTCGTCGCTCGCGGGCAGCGTCGTGTCGGGCGCAGCGGTCAAGCAGGCCACCACGGTGAATTCCTTCTCAGCGGCGTAGTCTCCGTAGAGGATCTGGTCACGCGGGTTGAGGGTGTCGTCGCACGCCGGTGTCCCGGGGCGATAGCTTCCGGGACGATTGTCCGGATCATTGAAGCGACCGCAGTCGTTCTCGATGTAGAGACCGTGGCTGTACTCGGTGGGCGCCTGGGGGATCGAGACCGTCTCCTCGAGACCCACCTTGTCCTGACCACCCAGCGACTCACCGTCAGCCTTGGCCTGCTCGCCCTGGGCGTGCAGGTAGACGGGCAAGAGCTTGCCTTGTTCGACCAGGGTGTCGAGGGCCTCGTCCACCGTGCTCTTCGACGCCGCGGCCTTGAGCCCTGCCACCAGGTTCGCGCCGGGCACGGGCACCGACGCCGGACGCAGGAAGTAGCGCACCGTGTAGGCGTCGCTGCTGCCGAGGGCGTTGTTGGCGATGTCCTCGGGCTTCACATTGAGCTTGAAGCCCTTCTTGCCGTTCTGGGTGACCATCTCGCCCATCGGCATGAGCTCATCCGCGCTCTTGACGTTCGAGCCAGGAAGACCCCACGCGATCACGGTCGTGTCGACGTCGATGTCGGGCGCGCCGTAGGTGTAGTCCTTGGGATCG
>CAYNOM010000717.1:0-3751 GCA_964398415.1 uncultured Polyangiales bacterium
AGATGGGGCTGAGCATTCCGGTCGTGATCACGGTCTACTCCGATCGCTCCTTCACCTTCATCACGAAGACGCCTCCCGCGTCGGTTCTGATCAAGAAGGAGCTGGGTCTCAAGATCGAGGGTAAGCCTGGCAGCGGCTCCAAGCGTCCCAACAAGGACAAGGTGGGCAAGATCTCGACCGCCCAGCTCACGGAGCTCGCGAAGCAGAAGATCCAAGACACCAACGCCGGCTCCATCGAAGCCTGTGTGCGCAGCTTGGCCGGTACGGCTCGCTCGATGGGTGTCGAGGTCGTTGACTGATGTTTTGGGACGGCGTCGATGCCGTCCCTGCTTGAGGATGTTCGGTAGCCGGACCGTATTTTCTCCACACCGCCCCCGGCACATGGGCGGGAGGCCGCGGCCCTGCTTCGGCCATCAGGAGGTTGAATGAGGAAGAGAGGACGAAAGCATGCTGAGGCGGCCAAAAAGGTCGACCGCAGCAGGCGCTACCCGCTTGATGAAGCGTGCTCTCTGGTGAAGGCGGCCAGCTTTGCGAAGTTCGACGAATCGGTCGACGTAGCAGTCAAGCTGGGCGTCAACCCCAAGCATGCGGATCAGATGGTTCGCGGCGCTCTCGTGCTACCGCACGGCGTCGGGAAGTCTGTACGCGTCCTCGTGTTTGCTCGCGGTGAAAAGGTTCAGGAGGCCGAACAGGCCGGAGCCGAATTCGTGGGCGGCGAGGACATGGTCGCGAAGGTCAGTGGTGGATGGCTTGATTTCGATACGGTCGTCGCCACGCCGGACATGATGGGTCAGGTCGGCAAGCTCGGTCGCGTGCTTGGTCCGCGCGGTCTCATGCCCAATCCCAAGGTCGGTACGGTGACGTTCGACGTGGGTAAGGCGGTTCGCGAGGCCAAGGCCGGCAAGGTGGAGTTCCGAGTGGAGAAGGCGGGTATCGTGCACGTGCCGGTGGGCAAGTGCTCGTTCGATGCTGCCCGTCTTCAGGACAACATCCGAGCGCTGGTGGGAGCACTGCTCAAGGCGAAGCCGTCGACGGCGAAGGGCCAGTATCTGCGCAGCGTGACCGTCAGCTCTACGATGGGGCCCGGTGTGTCGGTGGATCCGGCGATCTTCCAGCAGGCGGAGGCGTAGTCATGGCTTTGCAGGCCAAAGAGGACGAGGTTGCACTCATCCGGTCCAAGTTCGACGAGGCCACGACGGCCGTGTTGCTCGACTTCCGCGGTGTCGGGGTCGAGTCCATCACGAGCCTTCGTGCCGAGTTTCGCAAGGCCGGTGTCGAGTATCGCGTCGTCAAAAACACGCTCGTGAAGCTCGCGCTCAAGGGGTCGGCTTACGACACCAAGGAGCTCGGCGCACAGCTGAAGGGCCCGACGGGCATCGCATGGAGCTTCGAAGATCCCTCGGCGGCCGCCAAGGTGATCAAGACGTTCCGCGCGGCCAAGGACGACCACCAGAAGCTCGCCATCAAGTGCGGCGTCATCGACGCCAAGGTGATGCCGAGTGAACAGGTCGAGTCCGTGCTCGCCACGATGCCGGGCAAGAACGAGCTTCGCGCGCAACTGCTCGCGACGCTCCAGGCGCCCGCCGCCAACCTGGTGCGCTTGCTCCAGGCACCCAGCCAGAACCTTTCGTACCTGCTCGACGCCCGGAAGCGTCAGCTGGAAGAGACCTGAACGCACTCAAGTCCAACCATTATCATTGACGATTCCGCGCAGTGTCGCGGGTAGCAAGTTTCGGAGAGTATCACATGGCGAACATGAACCAGGATCAGATGGTCGAAGAGCTCAGCTCGTGGACCGTGATGGAAGTGGCCGGCCTCATCAAGGCTCTCGAGGACAAGTGGGGCGTCTCCGCGGCGCCCATCGCCGTGGCGGGTGCTGCGGCCCCGGCAGCGGCTGCCGCTCCGGTGGAAGAGAAGACGGAGTTCGACGTCGAGCTGACCGGCGCTGGTGACAAGAAGATCAACGTCATCAAGGCAGTCCGCGAGATCACGAACCTCGGCCTCGCCGACGCCAAGGCGTTGGTGGAAGGCGCGCCCAAGATGATCAAGGAGGCCGTGTCCAAGGACGAGGCCGAGCAGATCAAGAAGAAGCTCGAAGAGGCCGGCGCGCAGGTCACCGTCAAGTAGTGCTTGCTCTGTCTTCACATCGAGTACCTTGCAACCATCAAGGTTCGATTGGACATTTGCTGTGACGGGTGCGGTCGCGGCGAGGGGGATGTGTCCCCTTCGTCCGGCCGTCCGTTTTGTTGCTTCACTTAATGTTCTGCGGGTGGATTTGGCGATTGCCAGCAAAGTGAGCCGAGGGGGCGTGCTCGGCCACGTGAGGAGCCTCTGCAATGGCGTCGGTTGAGACCGTTCAGACCAACTTCCGGATCCGTCAGAGTTTCGGGAAAATCGAAAAGATCATCGAGCTACCGAACCTCATCGACATTCAGAAGAGGTCGTACGAGAAGTTCCTGCAATCCAATGTTGCGTCGCTCGAGCGCGAAGACTCGGGTCTGCAAGGCGTGTTTCGGAGCGTATTTCCGATCCGAGACTTCAACGGCACCAGCGAGCTGGTGTTTGTCGGCTACACGCTAGAGCGTCCGAAGTACGACGTCGACGAGTGTCGCCAGCGTGGCATGACCTACGCTGCGCCGATCAAGGTGACCATTCAGTTGATCATCTACGACGCTCCCCAGGAGGGCGGCGATCGCATCGTCCGTGACATCAAGGAGCAGGAGGTCTACTTCGGCGAGATCCCGCTGATGACGGAGAACGGCACCTTCATCATCAACGGTACCGAGCGCGTGGTGGTCAGCCAGCTGCACCGCAGCCCTGGCGTCTTCTTCGACCACGACAAGGGCAAGACCCACAGCTCGGGCAAGTACCTGTATCAGGCCCGTATCATCCCGTACCGCGGCTCGTGGTTGGACTTCGAGTTCGACCCCAAGGACTTGATCTACGTCCGCATCGATCGCCGTCGCAAGATGCACGCGACCGTGCTGCTCAAGGCCCTCGGCTACAGCACAGAGGAGCTGCTCGCGTTCTACTACTCGACCGAGACGATCTTCGTCGACGGCAAGAAGTACGCGAAGTCGATCGAGTACGACCTCTTGCCCGGCCAGCGCGCCACCCGCGACATCAAGATCGAGGGCGAGGCCATCGTGCGCAAGAACCGCAAGTTCACGCGCGCCGCGATCCGCAAGCTGAAGGACGCGAACCTCGATCGCCTGCCGATGGACCTCGAGGAGGTCGTGGGCAAGGTGAGCGCCCAGGACGTGATCGACGAGGACACCGGCGAGATCATCCTCGGTGTCAACGAGGAGGTCACGGAGGCCAAGCTCGACGCGCTCCGCGACGCGAAGGTGAAGAGCTTCAAGGTGCTGTTCATCGACGGCCTGAACGTCGGCAGCTACCTCCGCGATACCCTCAACGCGGACAAGATCACGACCCAAGACGAGGCGATCCTCGAGATCTACCGTCGCCTGCGTCCCGGCGATCCGCCCACGCTCGAGACGGCCAAGACCCTCTTCCACAACTTGTTCTTCAACCCGGAGCGCTACGACCTGTCCAAGGTCGGCCGCTTGAAGCTGAACTACAAGTTCTACAAGGAGGAGGACGATCCGAACCGTCCGCCGCTCGAGGTCTCGGTCCTGACGCCGCTGGACATCCTCCAGACGGTCAAGCACCTCATCGAGCTCAAGAACGGTCGCGGCTCGGTCGACGACATCGACCACCTCGGCAACCGCCGCGTCCGCGCGGTCGGGGA
>CAYNOM010000718.1:0-2568 GCA_964398415.1 uncultured Polyangiales bacterium
CTGCTCGGCGTCCTTCTTGGCGCGCCATTGGGCGAGCTTGCGCCTTGCGCGAGCCTTCTGCTTCTTGCGTGCGGGTGAGTCCTGCGGGCTTGCCATGCTGTTTTCCCTTCCGAGCGCCAAGGGCGCGTAGTTGGCCCTGAAGCTGTCACATCCCTTGGACCTTGTCCCGTGCCTCAGGCTGCGTGGTAGCGTTCCCCCATGCGCATCGGAATTATCGGCACAGGTTGGGTCGGAAGCTCAGTGGCCATCTCGCTCCTGCACGCGGGCGTCCCTCGAGAGCTCTTGCTCCACGACATTCGTCCGGGGCTCGCGGAGGGCGAAGCGATGGATCTCTCCCACGGCGCGCCCTTCGTACGAGCCGCGACGGTGCGCGCGGCGAGTGTGGCCGAGATGCGCGACACCGATGCGGTGGTCATCGCCGCAGGGCGAGGTGGAAGCCCCACCGAATCGCGCCTCGCGCTGCTCGAGGACAACGCCGCCCTGGTGCGCAAGCTCGGCAAGGAGCTGGCCGGGCACAGGGGCTTGCTCGTGATGGTGACAAACCCCGTCGACGTGCTCACCCACGTGCTGTGCGAGGCGAGCGGCCTACCCCCCGAGCGCGTCATCGGCACCGGCACACTGCTCGATACGGCACGGATGCGCCATGCCGTGGGCCTCACCTTGGGCGTGTCGCCGCAGTCGGTGCACATGAACGTGCTGGGCGAGCACGGCGACTCGCAGGTGCCCGTGTTCTCCGCTGCGCGCGTCGGTGGCGCGAGCCTTCGCGGTCTCTCGAGCTGGAACGCGGACACCGAGCGCGCGGTCTCCGAACAGGTGCGGCGTGCAGCGTTCGAGATCATCGCGCGCAAGGGCGCCACCAACCACGCAATAGGCCTCGCCACCGCACACCTCTTGAAGTGGGCGCTGGGCGACGAACGCCGCGTGCTCACCGTCTCGCGCGTGCACGACGCAGTCGTCGGCGTCCGCGACGTGGCGCTGTCACTGCCGGTGATCGTCGGTCGATCGGGTGCCGTGGAGGTGCTCGAGCCAGAGCTCAGTCCGGAGGAACGCCTCGCGCTCGAGCGCTCCGCACAGATCCTGCGCCGCGCCAAGGAGAGCATCTCATGATGAAGCCCCGCGCAAGCGCGCACCTCACGACCCTCGGCGTCCTCACGCTGTGCGTTTTGGGATGCGAGTCGAGGACGGCCCCCGAAGTGCCGTCCGTGGCCCCTGCCGTCGCCGCTGCGACGAAGGCGCCGTCTGCGAACCCGACGGAAGCAGTCGCGCTGCGCGCGCAGGCGGCCCTGCTTCCCTTCAAGAAGGAGCTCCAAGAAACCCTGACCAAGGCCCTGGCCGACGGCCCCAGCGCGGCGGTCTCTGTGTGTGCAGACCTCGCCCCGAAGCTCGCCGAGCGCGCCTCGTCGGAGCAGGTCACCGTGGGTCGCTCCGCCTTGCGCCTACGCAATCCAGACAACGCGCCGCGAGCCTGGCTGTCGCCCCTGATGGAGGAGCTTTCGCGCCTGCCCTCGGCCGAGGGCCAGCACCGCGTGGTGCCGCTCGAAGGCGGCCGACACGGCTACGCCGAAGCGATCGTGCTCACACCCCCGTGTGTGCTCTGCCATGGCAAGAGCCTAGAGCCCGAGCTCGCAGCGCAAATCGCAGCCCGCTATCCGTCCGACCAGGCAACGGGCTTCGAGGTGGGTGAGCTGCGCGGCGTGTTCTGGGCCGAGCTGAGCCTCTGAGTGAGGAGCACGCGCGAGCACATCACACGTGTGCGGGCGGCAGGGAAGTTTTCGAGCCGAACAGCGACAGGGCTCGACCCAGGGCTTCGTTCGTGCCCACGAGGTAGACGATGTCACCGGCCTCGAAAGGAATGCTCGGATCGGGCTCCTCGAGCAATCGCTCACCCCGCCTCACGCCCACCACGAGGGCGCCCGTCTTGCTGCGCAGGTGCAGCGAGATCGGCGATGCGCCTGCGGCCTCGCTGTCGCCGCGCACCAGGGCCGACTCGATCTTCATCTCGTCGAGCCCGCGGGCGTCGCGTAGGCGAGGCCGCGGCACGGTGAGCTTGCGATCGCTCGTCTGCGTCTCGGCGCGCACGCTGCGAATGTGGTCATCGATGACGTTTCGTGGCACCTCGCTCCAGCGCAGCATGCGCGCGATCACCTCGACGGCGCTCTCCACCTCCTCGGCCACCACGTCGTGGGCACCGAGCTTGAACAGCGTGTCGCGCTCGAGCAGGTAGCGCGTGCGCATCAGGACGGGCACTTGCGGCGCCGTGCGCCTGACGGTGTCGACGACGCGCTCTGCCGCCTGAGGGTCGTTCATCAACAACACCACGAGGCGTGCGCTTTGGACGTAGGCATGGCGCAGTGCCTCCTCGCTCGTCGCATCGCCATAGTAAACCGGCAAGCCGAGCAGCTTTCCTTTGCGCACGTTGTCGGCGTTGAGCTCGAGCACGACGAAGGGCAGGTCGAGGTCTCGCAGCGTCTGTGCAGCAAAGCGGCCGGCAAGTCCGAAGCCGATGATCAACACGTGCTCGTCGAGCTTGGCCTCGCCCTCGTCGGCCTGATCGATGCTGCGAACGCC
>CAYNOM010000718.1:2668-3742 GCA_964398415.1 uncultured Polyangiales bacterium
CATGCCCTTGACGATCAGAAAGCCCGCGAGCAGGCCAAAGACCAGCCCAGGCTGCGCAGCCACCTCTCGCACGTCGAAGAGCATGCCGAGCGACACGAAGAAGATGCTCACGAACGCGTCGCGCAGCGGCAAGATGTCGCCCATGGCGCGATGGCCGTACTCGGTGTCTGCGACCACCATGCCCCCGAGGAACGCTCCGAGCGCGAGCGACAAGCCGGCCAGCGAGGTGAGCCAGGCCGTGCCGATGCACAACCCGAGGATCGCGAGCAGAAACACCTCGCGACTGCGGCTCGCATCCACGAGGCCGAGCAGCTTGGGCACGACGAAGCGCGACACACCCACCGTGCCCATCACGACGAGCAGTGCCTTGCCGATGGCGACGATGATGCTCGCCGCCGCGACTCCCGCGGAGCTCGCCGTCCCGAGCAGGGGCACGATGAGCACCATGGGCACGACGCACAGGTCCTGGAAGATCAGCGTACCTACGATGAAGCGACCGTGTGGTGCATCGAGCTCGCGACGCTCGGTCAGGGCGCGCAGCACGATGGCGGTGCTCGAAAGCGCGAACGCAAAGCCATAGAACACGCCGCGGCTCAGCGACTCACCGAGAGCCAGAGCGACCGCCACCGTGACCGCGATCGTGAGCCCCACCTGCAGCGCGCCACCGAGCGCCACCTGACGAAAGATGTCGCGCAGACGCGCTAGCGAGAACTCGAGACCGATCGAGAACAGAAGGAGCACGACCCCGACTTCGGCGAGCACTTCGATCGACTGCACGCTGGTCGCGAGCCGCAAGCCGTAGGGACCGAGCAGCGCGCCAGCCAAGAGCAGGCCGGCCACGGTGGGCAGCTTGAGCTTCGACAGCGCCACGGTGACCGCGACCGCGAGGGCGGCGACGATGGCCAGCTCGTCGAGCAACGGGACGTGACCCATCAGCGCACGCCCTCGCCTTGGAGCATGCCGAGCTTCTGATCGCAGAATGGTTGCGTGCACATAGAGCGGTGCGCGGGCGCGCAGCTTCCCTTGCTGTGGCCCGGAGCGCTATCGTGCACCGCGCGCCGAGGACACGCCAGG
>CAYNOM010000719.1:0-3737 GCA_964398415.1 uncultured Polyangiales bacterium
TACCGCCACCGACTGCTCGATTCGAGGCGACCGCATTTGTGACAAAGCCCAACCGGGCGGCTACTGCACCATCCCCAATTGTAAGCCCGGCGACTGTGGAGACGAAGGCGTGTGCGTACGCTTGTGCGCGGTCTCGCTTTCCAATCAAGAGCCCAATCGCGCGAATATTTGGCAGCAGGGTGTCGAGTCCACGCATGTGACCCAGATCGAACACGCGCACCCCGTGCTCGCGCAGGCGCTCGACGTAGCCCGGGTCCACCACGTTGTTCACGATCAGCAGGTCGGGATGCAGCGCGAGCACCGACTCGATCGGCGCGCGCGAGGAGACGCTGGGCTTGCCTCGAAAACGATGGGCGTCGCGCGAGCCGCTCGCACCGTACTCGGTGAAGGCCACGATCCGCTGCGGATCGCACAGATCGGCGAGCACGCGATCGGCGATGATGGTGCCGGACAGGATGCGCTCGTAACGCACGAGGGGCACGGGCGTGCCTGCAGCGTCGCGCAAGACGCGCGTGCCATCGGCGAGCGTCTCGACGCCGAGCGTGCTCGCGAGCGTGGGTGCGCGCTCTTCGAGCTTGAGCCCGCGTCCGGTGCTCAGGCTGCCTCCCCAGGCGGCGAGCGACAGCGTGAGCAAAACGAACGACAGGTTGAGCACGTCGACGCGCATCAGTGGCTCTCTCCGGGGAGACGAAACCCGAGCCCACCACCCTCGACGATCTCGACACCGTACAGATCGCGAATGCGCGCGGCGTCGAGGATCGCAGAGCTCGCGCCGAACGCGACCACGCGACCGGCCTTGAGCAGGAGCACGTGATCGGTGAAGCGCAGCACGTCGTCGAGGCCGTGCAGCACGACCACGATGCAGCGTCCCTGGCTTGCGAGCGCGCGAATCAGCGCGTAGAGGCGCAGCGCGTGCTCGATGTCGAGGGCCGCCGTCGGCTCGTCCAGCAAGATAGTGCGCGCACCCGTGGCGAGAGCGCGGGCGATGAGGACGCGCCGCTGCTCACCAAAGCTCAGCTCGGTGAAGGGCCGCTCTGCAAACTGGGCCACATCCGTCTCGTGTAGCGCCGCGTCGACCGCAGCGTGATCGGCGTCGCTGTGCCGCTTCATGCCTTGTCGGTGGGCGTAGCGCCCCTGCAGCACCACGTCGCGCACCGGCATGGCTGCGGCGAGCTGGGATGTTTGGGGCACGAACGAAAGGCGCTTTGCGCGCTCGTGGGGGGGCAGCTCGGACAGCGTGTCGCCGTGCAGCGTGACGCGGCCCGAGTGGGACACGAGGCCCGAGACCGCGCGAAGCAGCGTGCTCTTGCCGGCGCCGTTGGGGCCGATGATCGCCGTGACCTCGCCGGAGGGCGCCTCGAACGACACGTCGTGCAAGACGGTGCGGCCCTTGAGCGACACCCCGAGGGACGACACGCGGAGAGCCTCAGCCATAGAGCGTCTCCCTGCGCGCGCGGAGCAAGAGCCACAAGAACAGCGGTGCGCCCACGACGCCCGTGATCACGCCGAGCGGGATTTCGGTGCGCGAGGGGATGGCGCGCGCGAGCACGTCGCAAGCCAAGAGAAACGCGCCTCCCCCCAGGGCCGCAGCGGGCACGAGCGCGCGATGGGACACGCCCACCAGGCGTCTCAAGCCGTGGGGCACCACGAGGCCCACAAAGCCCACGTTGCCGCCCACGGAAACGGCGCCCGCCGTGAGCACGGCCGCCCAGATGATGCAGTAGCGGCGCGTGCGTTTGACATCCACACCGAGCATGCGGGCTTCATCCTCGCCCGAGAGCAGAAGGTCGAGGGGCCTAGCCCAGGCCATGGCGGCGAGCGTGCCGAACACGGCGATGGGCAAGATGATCGCGGCCTGACGCTGGCCTGCGCCCGCCACGCTTCCGAGCGCGAAAGAGATCACCGCGCGGCCCACCTCCCAGCTCTCCTGCGCGATGCTCGTGACGAACGAGCCCATGGCGAGAAACAGTGAGGACAAGAGAAAGCCCGAGAGCAGCAGCACCACCGTGTCTGGCTGGCTGCGCGCGATGGCGAGCAGCACGAGCAAAGCGCCCATGGCCCCAGCGAGACAGCCGAAGGGGAGGAGCATCTCGGGCTCGATGCCCTTCACCACGTCGTTCACGAGCAAAGCCTGGAAGCCCAACAACGACAGCTTGCCGACGAAGCTCGCTCCGGCCGTGGTGCCGAGCACGTCGGGGCTCGCGAGCGGGTTTCGGAACAGGCCCTGCACGATCACGCCGCCGACGGCGAGCGCCGCGCCCGCCAAGTAGGCCACCGCCGCGCGCGAGATGCGTAGCTCGAAGAGCGTGCTGCGCAGACGCGCGTCGTCGAGGCTCGACGTGCCCACGAACAGGCTCGCGGCGAACAGGCCGAGGCCGAGAGAGGCGAGGGCGATGGGGACGAGGAGCGTACGACGCACGGGGGCGTTAGGTAGCACGGGCCGGCACCGCGCGGGGGGTTGGGTTGGGGGGCCGGGGGGGGGGGGGGTGGGGGGGGTGGGGGGGGGGGGGGGGGGCCGGGGTCGAGCGCGGGGTCACGTAGCCCGGGGGCGCGCATCAATCCCTCTTTAGACGCCTCTCGCGAAGACGAACGTGGCGGCGAAGACGGGGCGGATTAAGGCCGCACGTTTGCGAGTCGCGCCCTCCAGTAGCCAGGCTTTCGACGCTGGTGGTGCACTGCTACGACGACGATCTCGCCATCAAGCACGGCGAAGACCAACGCATACTGAAAGCGGTCGAGGAGTATGCGTCGCAGATGAAAACCGGGGGTGCGTGACACTCTGGGAACCGACTCTGGAAACTCGGTGATGCGCGCGACCTGCGCCCGGTACTCGGAGCGAAAGCTCCGCGCCAGGTCGCGATCGATCTTGTGGTAGTAGCGAAGCGTCTCGAGGTACTCCACTCGAGCGGCGTCCAGAACACGTAGCTTGCGCATCACTCCTCGAGAATGCGATCGGCTTCGCGCTCGACGTCTTCCCAGTCGTGCAGAACGGCGGTGCCGTCCTTGAGGCTCTGCAGGCGTCGACCGATCTCTTCGGTCCAGGCGGCATCCACCTCGTCCTCAGGGGCCTCGTCATCGAGCTCGTCGAGGCCGGCGCGCAGCAGCGCACGGTCTTCCTTCGGCAGCTTTCTGGCCTCATCGAGGAACTTTCGGACTGGCGAGGACATGGAAATACGGTACGCCGGGGCACGGGAATTGGCCAGGGCCCAGCGCCTGGGCGGTGTGCCCGCGCACTCACTCGTCGGGCCTGGACCGAAGCGCCTCCCCGTCGCGGAGCTCGGCCGAGCCGGCTTCGCTGGCGCGGAGCTGTCGCCGCAACCCCGTCGGTGGTCGATCCAGCGCGCACGCTGACGCGAACGACAATCTGGAGAGTGTCTCTGTCGATGACGTGACCAAGGTCTCGTACGAGTACGACTCGCTCGAACGCCTCTCGCTGGTGCGTGAGCACGTCGGGGGGGTAGGCTCTCCGGCTCCTTACGTCGAGACCAGGTACGAAGACTACACGGGCGAGGGCGCGGTCTACCCTGTGGCGGCGACCCTCGCGGCGCTGGCCGTGCCACCCCCGACGTCGATTGCGTGGACGTACGACGGTGCGCGGCTCACGAGCGTCACGGAGACACGGGCTACCGGAGCCACCACGAGCCGAACCTACGACCTGTTCGACGAGTTCAACCGTCCGCGGCAGGTGGTGGACAGCCGTGCAGGCCAGTCGACCACGCTCGCACTCGCCTACGGCA
>CAYNOM010000720.1:0-3726 GCA_964398415.1 uncultured Polyangiales bacterium
CGACCGAGAGCTGGTCTGCTGCCCCCGCCGACGTACCGGACAGCAATACCTGGGGCGCGCGGGCTCATGTCTACGAAGGCAAGCTGTATCTGCTGGGCGGCTATCCCTCCGGCGGACGACTGCGCGTGTTCGACCCGACGACGAACGCATGGACGAGCTTGCGGGCGTCGCCGGCCGCTTTCGAATGGGGCTTCGCGTCCGGCGTGATCGGCGGCTCTCTCTACGCCTTCGGGGGCGAACCGCTCGCCGCCACCAACGCGGACGGGTACCGGTACGACTTCGCGGCGAACACGTGGACGAAGGTCGCGTCGATTCCCTTGAATCGCGGCCGCGGCGCGCTCTCGAGCGCTGTCGTCGGGCAGCGGCTGTACGTGCTCAACGGCAATGCCGAAACCACCACGACTGCGCTGCAGATCTACGACAGCACCAGCAATAGCTGGTCGACCGGCGCGAGCTTGAGCGGGCACGTCTACGAAGCGGCCGCCGCGGTGACCGTCGGCACGCGCATCTACTTTCTCGGAGGCGCCGCCGATCAGGACATCTCGGATACGTCGTCCGACAACGCCATGCTCACCAACGCGCTCCACATCTACGACACCGTCACCGGCACCTGGTCGCAGGGGCTGCCGATGAGCAACTCGAAGATGTGGGCCACCGCGGCCGTGTACGAGGGCAACCTCCACGTCCTCGGCGGCCTCGACGCACGCAGCGCCCAAATCGACGACCACGAAGTGCTCGGTCTGTAGCGCTTCGAGCGGCGTCCGACCTTGCCCAGGCGCGCGAGGTGAACACTGTTTATAAAAGGGTCTTGCCGGCCCGGACTAAACAGTGTTAAGTGACTGAATCAGCGCTCATTCGGGCGCGATTGTTTCGAGGAGCCCTGCATGCCATTGCCCAGAACCATCTTGGCCGATGTGCCGCCGACCGACGCCAACCTGAAGATCATCAAGGGGAAATGGCCGACCGACATCAGCGGCTACTTCTTCCTGGCCTCGCCCGATCCGGCCTTCAAGGGCAAGCACGCCTTCTTCGCCGACGGCGTTTTGTATCGGCTCTCGCTCACCCAGGGCACCCACGGCGCAGCACAGGATGAGCTCGCTTGGCGCCACAGCGTGATCCAGACGCCGTCGCACCGCCTGCACAAGCGTCATCCCGACATCTGGCGCTCCACGCCCTACGGCTTCTTCTCGGCCCTCGGCTACACGAACGCCGCCAACACCGCGCAGGTACCCTGGGGCAAGCGCCTGATCATCACCTGGGACGCCGGCCGTCCCGTGGAAGTGTGCCCCGAGACGATGCGTTTCTTGGGCGAGATGGGCACGCGCAAGAGCTGGGGCGAGCCGCAGAAGATGCCCATCTTGCCGATGATCGCGACACCCGCGCACCCGGTCGTCGATCCCGATCGCAACTGTCTTTGGACCTGCACCTACAACCCGCAGACCAGTCACGTGAGCGTCGTGCGCATCGACCTCGACCGACGCGAAGTGCGCAAGTGGAAGATCAAGAACGGCCGTCTCCCGCAGACGTGCCACACGATCTCGCAGACGCGCGACTGGGTCATCATCGTCGACAACGGCTACAAGATCGACATGAAGGAGATGGCCACGGGTGAGCGCACCACGGCCACGAATCAGACCGAGCCGGTCATGCTCATCAACAAGAACGAGCTCGAGAAGATCCCCTCCGGCGATTTCTGTGAGGCCAAGGTCTACGAGATCGGCCCCGAGACGATGCACTTCTACGCCGACTACGAAGACAAGGACGGCGTGCGCATCTTCTTCGAGCACTCGACCGACAGCGACATCGCGTTCGCGCTGCGCGCGGGCGACAAGAACCTGTACGGCCAGCCCATCGATCCCATCTACGCGGGCATGTACGGCCTCGCGCTCACGCCGCCCAAGGTGACGATGATGCACTTCGATCCGAGCAGCGGGAAGGTGAAGGAGCTCGCGAGCTACGGCGACAAGGAGCGCTACTGGAACGTGCAGACCTCGGGCCAAGACTGGTCGAAGGCTGGCCTGTCGAAGCCCACGCTGCACCACGTCATGTACAACGGCTGGAAGGCGGATGGCATCAGCGAGCGCCAGTTCAACGTCTACAAGCACCGCATCGACATGTCGCTGTTGCCCAAAGAAGAACAGCCGCCGTGTCTTGCGTCTTTCGACTGGACGAACAGCTTGAAGCCCAAGGGCGATTGGCAGTTCGGCATCAACGACTGGGCGACGTCACCTTCGTTCGCGCCGCGCAACGCTGGACAGAACGGCGATCCCTACGAGGGCACAAACCCTGGTGGCCATGATGGCTACGTAGTCGTGCCCGTGCTCAACGACGACGGCTTTCGCATCGAGCTGTTCGACGCGAACAAGGTCTCTGAAGGCCCCGTGGCCATCGCGAAGAGCACGTCGAAGCACATCGTGCCCTTCGTGATTCACTCGAGCTGGATGCCCGCCACGGGCCCGGCGCCGCAGGCCGACCGCATGCGCTTCCGCGAAGACTTCACCGAAGAGCAGCTCAAGTCTCTGCCGCCCGAGCTGCAGAAGAGCGTGCTCGAAGTTGCCGACGAGATCGATCGCGAGCTCGACGCGCTCTGAGCGCGACGCAGGCTCGCGTGGCTCACGCGACGTCGGTGACCTGCTCGGCTTCGCCGGCTCGCGCGGAGGGCCGAAGCGACATCAGCGGCGTCGCGCAGCCCACCTCGATCAAGAAGCGGTATAGGGCTCGGTAGGCACGGGCGGCCATCATGCGACGCGCAGGATGGCCGTCGTAGATGAAGCCGTGACTCACGCCTGGATAGGTGCGAAGGCGCACCTCGTGACCATGGGACTCGAGCACGTCCTTGAGCTTGTGGCTCTGATCGACGGGCACGATGGTGTCGGCCTCCCCGTGGAGCAGCAGCACGGGCACGTCCTTGAACGCCAAGGGCCGTAGCGCGCTGTGATCGCTCGCTGCGGTGCGAAAGGGTCTTCCCTCTTTGAGCGCCCGTCGCACAGGCACGAACATGGGGTGCCTCACGTCCGAGAGGTGCTGCACGTCGTACATGCCGTACACGCCGATAACGCCGCGCGGAACGGGCCAGGTCGTGGGCCAGGCCTGGGCCGCACGCAGCGCGAGATGGGCGCCCGCCGATTCACCGCCGATCGCAAGGCGCGACAGATCGAAGCCAAAGCGAGCGCTGCCCTCGCCGAGCACCCAAGCGAACGCTCGCATCACGTCGTCGCGCTGCGTCTGCGAATCGCACTGCGGCAGGAGGCGGTAGCCAGGCGTCACCACCGCGATGCCGCGCGCAGCGAGGATGCGGGCGAGGGGCGCGACCATCTTGCGGTCGCAGGCGATCCAACCGCCGCCGTGCAGAAACACGAGCGTGGGCAAAGGTGCACCCGGCACGCGACGTGCGGGCAGATAAACGTCGGCCGCGTGGCGTGGATCCTCGCCGAAGCGCACGTCCCAAGTCACCTCCACCGTTCCGGCACCCGGCGTCAGACCGAGGCGATGGGCATGGTGAAACAGCGCGGAGAACCCCTGGCCAAACGCCCGAAGGCCGGTGAGTGCTGCACGGGTGCCAAAGGGGATGTGAGGCGACATGAGTCCACCATAAGGATCCCGACCGCGTGCGCGCAAGGACCCCTACACGCTCATGCGCCTTCGCAAGCTGCCTACTCGTGGGTGTTTCTGCGTGTTGACCTACGGGAAAGCCGGGCCCTGACGGCCCCGCGGCGACGCAGGAAC
>CAYNOM010000721.1:0-3720 GCA_964398415.1 uncultured Polyangiales bacterium
GAGGCGTGACGAGGTGGGGAAATGCCTCGCCGCGCGTCCGTGGTAAGCCTCGGGCAAGCAGCACGAGGGAAGCATGACGCGACGTAGCTTCGATGTGGTTCTGTGGGGCGCTACCGGGTTCACCGGGAAGCTGGTGGCCGAATATCTCGCCAAGACCTACGGCACCGACGGTCAAAGGGTGCGCTGGGCCATCGCGGGCCGAAGCCGCGAGAAGCTCGAGGCCGTGCGCAGGCTGCTCGTGCCCTACGACCCTACCGCCGCGAAGCTTCCGATTTTGATCGGCAAGATCGACGACGCCGCTTCCATGCGCGCCATCGCCAAGCAGACGCTGGCCCTGTGCGCGACGGCCGGCCCCTTTGCGAAGTACGGCTCGCCCGTGGTCGACGCCTGCGTCGCGGAGGGCACCCACTACTGCGACATCACCGGCGAGGTGCAGTGGGTCAAGCGCATGATCGAGCGCCACCACGCCGCGGCACAAGCCTCGGGCACGCGCATCGTGCATTGCTGCGGCTACGACTCGATCCCGACGGATCTCGGGGTCTTCGTGCTCGAGGAGCACGCGAAGCGCGTCCATGGCGTGCCCGTGCGAAACGTGAAGAGCGTGGTCACCGGCAAGGGGCCGGGCATGAGCGGCGGCACCTACGCCAGCATGCTCAACTTGTTCGAGGAGGCTGAGCACGATCCTCGCGTGCTCGAGGTGCTCGATCACCCCTTCACGCTGTGCCCCGAGCCGAGCGCACACACGGGCTCGCGCGACGAGCAAGAGCGGGCCGTGTACGACCCCGAGCTGTCGAGCTTCACGGTGCCGTTCATCATGGCGGCCGTGAACACGCGCGTCGTGCACCGCTCCAACGCCCTGCTCGACTACGCCTACGGGCAAGACTTCACCTATCTCGAGCGCATGCGGCTCGGGCGCGGCGTGCGAGGGGCCCTGAAGGCGCAGTCGGCGGGGCTCGGTCTGCGCGTGTTCCCGCGTCTCATGCGTCTCGGGCCGGCGCGGCGTGCGCTGTCGCGTTCGATGCCAGCACCCGGCGAAGGGCCGTCGCCAGAGCAGCGTCAGGGAGCCTATTTCGCCCTGCATTTCAGCGGCAGCGTGCCTTCGCCCGAAGGTGCGAAGCCGATCAGCGCCAGCTTCGGTGCCAATGGTGATCCCGGCTACGGCGAGACCGCGAAGATGGTCGCCGAGTCGGCGCTGTGCCTTGCGCTCGATCAGGCACAGCTCCGCTCTTCGGGCGGCGTACTGACGCCCGCTCATGCGCTCGGCATGGCCCTGGTCGAGCGCCTGCGGTGCGCCCACTTCAGCATCGAGGTCTCGGGCTAACCGGGCTCGCGCCCTCAGAAGTGTGTGGTCAGCGTGTAGGTCACGCGCCCAGCGTGGCCGGTGATGGGTGCCTCGGTCTCTGCCCCGGAGTCGGAGCTCGCCACGAGAAGCCCGACGCCAACGCCGACGGCGACCGCCCCCACGGCCCCCCACAGCCAGTAGCTCTTCCACCAGCGCGGGCGCTCGCGTTCGTCCTCGCTGGCTTTCTGGCTCGAAGCTGCGGCTGCGTCGTCGCGCGCGCGCTCCACGTCCGCCCGCAAGAGCTCGATGCGGCGCTGCACCTCGGGGCGGTTTTCGGCCTCGGGCAAGAGCTCGAGATACTGCTCGTACGCAGACAGGGCCCGCTCGTGCAGCCGGAGGCGCTCGGCGACCGTGCCGATGTTGAACAACATGGCCGGACGCTGGCTCAAGGCGTGGGCGCGCTCGAAGTGGGTCAGGGCGTCCTCGTAGCGCCCGTCACCCATCGCGAGCCGACCCGCCTCGAACAACGCACGGGCTTCCTGGTCGCGCGGGTCTTCGGCGGGCGCCTGGGCGGCGAGCGGCGCAGCCCCCAGCAAGCACACAAAGAGCGCGGCGAGGACGTTCAGCAAAGCGTAGACCCGCATCAGAAGCACCCCGACCACAGGCAAGCCGAGCCATTGTCGTGGCACTCCTTGCGTTGATTGCTCGCGCACGCGGTGTTGTCCGCGTGGTTCACGCAGTCGGCTCCGATGCAGCTCTGCCCTGGACTGCAGTTGCCAGACTGGCTCTGACACTGCCACGCGCCGCCCACGCACTGACGGGTGCCGCCGCACGCGCACGAGCCGCCCGTGGTGCCGCTGCAGCAGCTCGCCTTCACGCAGCTTCCGTTGCAGCGGATCGCGCCCTGCACGCACGCGCACGTGCCGCTCACGCATTGCTCGTTCGTGCCGCAAGTCTTGGGGCTACCCTGGCACGTCCCAGCGCTGCAGCTGTCTGCGACGGTGCAGGCATTTCCGTCGTCGCAGGAGCCTGAGATCGCCTGCTGCGCACAGCCGGTGGCTTCTACGCACACGGCTTCGGTGCAGGGGTTCGAGTCGTTGGGACAGCTCAGGGGCGTTCCCGCCACGCAGGCCTCGTTCACGCAACGTTCCAGGCCATTGCAGGCGTTTTCGTCGCGACAGTCCGCGTCTTGGGTGCAGCTTTGTGCGGCAGCATCGGAGGTCGACGCATCCGTCATCGACGCATCCTGCGCGCTCGAGGCGTCCGCTCCGCCATCTTGGGGGCTTGCTGCATCGCTTGCGCCGCCGCCATCCGAGGCGCCCATCCCGGCATCGCGCGGGCGAGGTCCCTTTTCGGGGTCGAAGTCGGCGAGCGTCGTAGGGTCCACGTCCTGGGGCGCGCAGGGGCCATCGGTTCGGCCTCGACAGGTGTCGCGCAGCAGCACATCGAGCGCCAAGGTGCGCCGCGCGATGTAGCCGCTCGAGACGACGGCCTCTACCACAACCTCGCCCTCGGGATCGAGCGCCCGGGCTTCCAAGCGAAAGCGGCGCGAGGGGTCTGAGTCGGCGGGGGCCAAGGCGATGGTGACGGGCCAGGGGATGGCCTCAGGTCCGATGTCGTAGCGTGCGACCCGCGGAAAGCTCTGCTCCTCGCCGCGTGGTCCTCCAAACACATCGACGCGCAAGACGCGTGTGTCACCCCTTACGGGCGCGTCGGCGTCCACCCGCACCATCACCTGGGTTCGCTCGAGGGTTTCGGCCTCGCAGGCTTGCGTGAGCGCGGCAACCGCGAGCGGCAAGAGCCACGGTGCGAGCATTTTCATCCGAGGTGAGTCTAACGGACCCCTTCACCCCGCGACAACGCCGGAAACCTGACGTCGCGCCTCGTACCCGTCGCAGCAGTGGCCGGGCTCACTCGAGCGCGGCGGCTCGCTCGAGACGGGCCAGGGCGACGCGGGCGTCGAGGGCTGCGTTGATTTGCCCCAGGCGCGCTTGGTTCACCAACAGATCGGCGTCGAGCAGGTCTTGCACCACACCTGCGCCCACACGGTACTGGGCCATGCGCACGCGATAGGCCTCCTCCGCGGCCTTCAAGGCCGACTCTGCGGCCGCGGCGGCGGCCTGCGCCGTGTAGTAGTCCTGGTAGGCCTGCACCACCTCGAGTCGCACGCCGTCCTCGAGCGCGGCCATGTCCGATCGCAGCTTGGCCACGTCGGCGTCGGCTTTTTTGCCCTTCTGGCGGCTCGACAGCCACTGGTTGGGGGTCCAAGCGAGCGTGGCGCCCACCTCCCAGGAGTTGTTGAACTCAGGGACGGGCGGGATGTAGCGTGGGTTGGGGTTGGCGTACAGCACGTTGCCCTCGAGGATGAGCGAGGGCAGGGCGCCGTTTTTCTCGGCGGTGCGCCCGAGCTCGCTGGCGCCGATGGCCTTGCGCAAAGC
>CAYNOM010000722.1:0-3719 GCA_964398415.1 uncultured Polyangiales bacterium
CAACGTCCACGCAAGCGGCGCGGTTGGCCTGCCCCCTTTGAAGACACTGCCTAGCGCCTCGGGCGCGCCAGCGTCACGAAGGTCGAGGCGCCCGCCACGAGCGCCGCTGTGCACCGAGCAGCGGCCCAGTAAGGCGTCGTCTCGGCGGGCAAGAAGCCGAGCCAGGTCGCCCCGATCACGGACAGAAGCTCGAGCCCGCCGTACACGCCACAGGCGACGGCCAGCGTGCGCACGAAGCGCGCGCTCAGCGCCTGCACCATGGCCCCGTTGCGCCAGGCTTGCGAGACCGAACGCACCGTCGCCATCCCCGCGGCCAGCATCGCCACGAGGCCACCGAGGAGCACGAGCACGAGCTCGGTGCGTCCCAGCCGGGTCTCGGGCGAAAGCCCATCCACGAGCAGCGAGAGGGCGCCCGACACGAAGAGCCCCGCAAACAGGGCGAGCAAGAGCCCCATCGCGAGCGCGAACGGACGCGCGAGGCGGGCTCGACGACCGAGCGTCTTCAAGTCGTCGGGTGCGGCGTCGGCGCCCGCCGTGCCTGCGAGCGAGATCGAGGACCGGGCTCCATCATCGAAAGGTAAGAGCGCGCGGTCGAGCTCGGCAGCGCTTTGGAATCGCTGCGCCGGATCGCGCGCCATGGCCTTTTCGATGACAGCCTCGAGTGCGGGCGCGATGCTGCGCTCGATCAGGCTCGGCCGCTCCGGCGACTCCTCCATCAGCTTGATCAGCGTGGCATTGCTGTCCGCGCCGCCGTAGGGGCTCTGACCCGTGAGCATGCGATACAAGACCGCGCCGACCGCGTAAATGTCGCTGCGGACGTCCGCCTGGGTCGAGGCACGGGCCTGCTCTGGCGCCATGAAGGCTGGCGTTCCAACGATCACACCCGTACTCGTCATCTCCGCGTCGCCGCCGAGCTTGGCCACTCCGAAATCGAGCACCTTGAGCGCAACGCCGCCGGCTGCGTCGCGCGCCAGGAACAGGTTCGCTGGCTTGAGATCTCGGTGCACGATGTTGAGGGAGTGGGCTGCCGAAAGGCCGCGCAAACACTGGCGCACGAGGCCCACGGCTTCGCGCGCGGACAGGCGCCCGCCAGAGGCCTTGAGATGCTGCTCGAGGTCGCTCCCGGAGAGCAGCTCGGTCACGATGCAGGTGCGGCCATCGGGTGCGCAAACCACATCGACCACGTCGACCACATGGTCGCTCTGCACACGGCTCATCACTTTCGCCTCGCGGTCGAAGCGAGCCCGCATGTCGTCACGTTCTGCGAGCGGGTGGTGGATCACCTTCACCGCGAAAGAGCGATCGAGACGCAGATGCCGCGCCTCGTACAGGCGGCCCATGCCGCCCTCCCCGAGCACGCGCTCGATGCGATAGGTGCCCGCGAGCTCCACTCCGATCAGCAGGTCCTCGGCTTCCACAGGCCGCGGACGGCTGAAGTGCGACACCGACGTCGGAGCGGACAGCACCGTCTGATCGAAGGCCCCAGACGCGCGGGCTTGCTCGCTCATGCTCCTTACTCTAGCAGGCCCCTCGCCTCCCTCACGATGCTCCAGAAATTGCGCTCTCACCTGCTGCACCCATCGACCACGTGGACCCACAAACGGCACTGATTTGGGACATGATCGCCGTTGCGAACGCACGGCGCTCGGGCGATCCTGTGCCCATGGGCACACCCCCGTACGAGGTCCTCGAGTTTGGCCAGGTGCAGGTGCAGGTGCAGGTCCGTCCAATCACCGCTCCCGGACTGAAATGCTTTTTGGACGATCAGGCACGGCGCATCCGCAGCTCCGTGCACGAGGTCGCGCCTCACGCACCGCGCAAGGCGGTGGTGATCGTCGACGCCTCCGTGTCGCTGATGCCGCCTGCCGAGGCGCGACAGGTGCAAGCCGCATGGCTGAGGGAACACCAGCACCTGTTGAAGCTCGTCACCCACCGCATCGGACTGGTGCTGCCCAATCCCTGGCTGCGCGCCTTCATGGCCTCGGTGCTCACCGTTGCGCCGCAGCCCGTGCCCATGAACACCCACGGCTCGCTCGCGGCCGCGGTCCAGTGGGCCATGGACGCGCTCTCCGAGATCAACGGGCAGGTGAGCGAGGCGCTGTTGCGCGATGGGGTGGCAGCCGTGGAGCGCGCCAAGTCGGAGCTGACTCTCGGCGCACGCGACTCGGTGGTGGCCTAGCGATGCAGCTCGGTGAGCGGTCCACGTAGCGACAGGACGCTGTCATCGGCTCCCGTCGTCTCGGCCATCCCGAAGCTGTCGTCTTGCTGACCCATGGCGCGCAGCAGGCTCACCATCAATCGGCTCTGGGCAGGGCCTATCGCAGGCTCATTCACGAGCGGATTGCTCAGCGTGCGCGGATAGCGCACGTAGCGCCCTCCGCGAAACGCGCTCGTGCCTCCGGCGATGAGCGAGAACGTGTCGTGATGCTGGTGGGTGGGCGTCCCGAGCTCGCTGAGCCACACGACAATGGTGTGGTCGAGGAGCGTGCCAGAGCCCTCCTGCACGGCATCGAGCTCCTTCAACAGGGTGGCGAAGTGCTGGGCGTACCAGACGCCTAGATCCGTCATGGCCTGCTCGGCCAGAGGTGTGTAGCGCTGTCCGCACGACGTGGCCCCGTCGACCGAACCGTGCGCGTAGGAGCTGTGAACGTTGGCGTCGGCCGGGTATCCGAACGCTGGGCATTCGGGCACCTCTGCGACATACGTGACCACGCGCGTGAGGTCGCAGGCGAATGCCATGCGGATCAGCCGCATGAACTGCGTGAAGTCGTCGCCGCTACGATCGTCCGCGAAGCCGCACTCGGCAGTCACGCCCGCCGTAAGGCTCAACTCCAGATCGCGCACCAACGCGCGGTGGGCCTCGAGCTGCGCGCGTCCCTCGCGACCGAGCTTGGGTGCGAGTGTCGCGTATTCGTCGGCGACGCTGTCGAGCACCGAGCCGCGAAGCGCGTGCAAGCGCTGGGCACGCGAGTGCTGCTGCGTGGATTCGCTGCCCACGCGACCCATCAGATCAGCAAGGGCCGTCGCGGGGGACTGAACGATCGGCGTGGGCTTGCCCGCATCCAAGAACGAAAACGGGAAGTAGCCGCCGTTGACGAAATACTGACGCCCATACACCCGCGACGCGAAGCGACTCGGGTCAGCGAGGCGCTCCGCGAGGACCTGATCGAGCGACCGCGATCCACCGGTGCACGGTTGCCCCGCTCGCTGCAGGGCGTGATCGCAGGTGAGTAGGCCGGAGATGGACACGTTGTGGTTGTTGATGTCCTGGCCGAGTTTCTTGGCCTGTCGTATGTCAGCCTGGATCGAGGTGTGGGAGAGCCCTTCCACCACCAGCAGACGGTCTCGAAAAGCGTGCAGAGGCCGCAGCACGGTGCTGAGCTCCGACTCCGAGAGTGCGAGCAGCGACCGCTCGGCGAAACTGTCGGTCGGCCCGTCGACAGGCATCCGCCACGCGTTGGGCACGTGGCCGTGCGGCTGGATGAAGAACACGATGCGCTGGGGACTCGAAGCATCCTGGGCACCCAAGGAAAAGGGCGACCATGATCCGGCGAGAGCACCCATGCCCAAGGCTTTGAGCAGTGTCCGCCGTGCCAGTCTCATGGTTCCTCCGTCGCGGGCAACATGCGGAACGTGGTGGATGTGGTGATCGACGTCAGGAGGTTGAGCAGCTCTCCGCCCTCCTCGAGAGAGCGGGCGCTCAGCGCCTCGAGGAGGGA
>CAYNOM010000723.1:0-3714 GCA_964398415.1 uncultured Polyangiales bacterium
AGGCCTGCAGGGCGTCGTAGCGCGTGAGCGCGGCGCCCGAGTCGCCCCCTTTCGGTTTGAGCGGCGGAAGGTCGTTGTCGTCGAGGTCGACGATCTCTCCCTCGAGCGCTTCGTCATCGGGCTCGAGCGCGGTGTCCTCGTCGACGAGCTCGGCCTGGTCGCTTTCTTCGCCGTCGTGCTCGTGGTCTTGGTCGGGCTCGTCGTCGTCAGGCTCGTCTTGGTCGTGCTCCACGACCGCCACGACCGCGCGGGGCTCCGCCGGTTCGTCGTCCTGTTGCTGTCGCCGTTTCGTCATCGCGCCCATGCTCCAAAACGGGTCGGGTGCGCAGGGTAGCGCGTTACGCGGCGACCGCACAGGGGCGGGCTCACTCCTCGTCGTCCTCGTCGTCGTCGGCGGAGGGCGGGCGAGCAGGCCTCGCGGGGCGGGGCGCGCCGCCGCCCGCGCTGCGCTTCGTCGCCATGTTGGTGCGTCCGGAGGGAGTTGCGCGCACGCCCGTCAGCGATCCTGATAGGCGATACTGCAGCGCACCGTCTGGGGTGCGCGCGGAGCGTACCTGGGGCACCGAAGAGCCGTCGAGCAGCGCGAACATCGCCGTCGTGCGCGAGCTCTTGTTCTTGTACGCGTCCGTGAACTTGATGCTGAGCAGGATGTCGATCCGCGAGCGCTCGATCGGGTTGCCGAAGCGCACCTCGCCGACGCCCTCGAGCTCGATGTCCTTGCCGTCGCAGGACAGCTTCTTCACGGTGCCGACGCCTTCCTTCACGTCGAGCTCGAGCGTCACGGTGCCCGCTTCGATGGGGTCGATCGTCAGCCCACCCATGCCGCCGACCTTGAGCTTGGCCTTGCCATCGCCGATCGTGAGACCGCGAATCTGCAGCTTGGCGGCGCCGGCTGTATCCTTCGCTTCGGCCCCGATCGTGAGATCGAACTCCCCGCCCACCTCGCCCTTGACGGGCAGGGGCAAGACCGCGTCGAGGATCCCGAGCTTGCCGAAGTCGACCTTCGACAGCTCGGCCGCCACGTGCTTTTGGTCGCCCGCGTCCTCGAACTCGCCGTCGATCGCGCCCTGGGCGAGCACCGCATCGAAGCTCACCGAGCGGTTGCCGATGAGCAGCGGCAGAATGCCCACACGCGCCCTGGCTTCCTTGATCTGAAAGCCGTCATCCTTCGCGCTCGCGTCGCCCGCGATGGCCACGTCGGCGCCGCCTTTCCTACGCAGCTTGACGTCTTCGAGCTCGACGCCCGTCAGCCAGTAGGGCGACAGCTCGCCAATGTCGATCGTGTAGCCAGAGCTGCCGTTGTCGACCATGTCCGTGATGTACGTGGCCACCCGGTCGTACGGAAACGTCCAGTAGGCGAAGAGCCAGAAACAGCCCCAGAAGAAGCTCGCATAGCCGGCGATCGAGGTGATGAGTGCGCGCGTCACTTCTTCGTCTCCTCGTTGTCCGTCTCGCCCGCGCTCGCCTTCGGCTTACCCTTCTTCCTCTCGAAGCCGAACACGCCGATCTCCACCTTGTAGGTATCACCGGGCTGGTAGTGCTCGATCTGCACGCGCTCGACGGCGAGGGGCATGTTTTCTTCTTCGATGGCGGAGAGCAGCCGCATGATCGGCCTGAGCGACACGCCGCTGAAATTGAGGCGGACGTGCTGGCGCCTGTAGCCGTCGATCTCCTTCTCGGGCTGTTCGACCACCTGGCGCACCTCGAGCCCCTCGTCCTTGGCTTTGTTCTCGAGGAAGGCGGCGAGCGGAGGTGGCGTGTTGCTGAAGCGCGCCTCGATGACCGCACGCTCTCTATCGCGCTTCTCGAGCACATCGCCGGCGCGCTCGATGTCGCGCAGCACCTGTCGAATCTCGTCGCGCTCCTGCTCCACGTCCGCGATGGCCGACGACGAGGTCCAGATCGCGACGAACACCACCATCAGCAGGCCCACGGCCCCCATGCCACCGAGCAGCTTACGCTCACGCTCGGAAAGCTTCTCCCACGCATCACGCAGCGATTCGAGCCACTGTCCCATGCTCAGCGCCCTCCGCGCTTGGCTTGTTTGCCCTTGCCCTTGCCCGGCGGCGTCGAACCCGGGCATGCGATCTGACCTTCGAGCACGTAGCTCTTTCTGTCTTCACCTGGCGCGGTGGAAGTCTTGCCCTTCTCCAGCTCTCCGATGCACTCGTTGGCGTCCAGGGCATCGGCGACTTGATCGCGTGCGGTGAGGTCGGGCAGCTTGCCTTCGAGCTGGAAGTGCCCAGTGTGGCCGAGCTCGTCGAGCTGCACCTCGAGCTTGCGCGTGTCGTGCACCACGCCCTCGGGGACGGCGGCCGAGATGGCCGCGAGCGCTCGGAAGGCGTCGAAGCGGGGCAAGGGATCGCCCGGCTGCGCCCCACCGAGCAAGAGGTCTCGGGCCGCGCGAGCGCTCTTCGTGCCCTTGCCAAAGTGCCGCTCGGTCACGGTCTCGAGCTGAGCGGCCAGGGCATCGCGCTCCTCGGACAGCACGCGATGTCGCGCCCAGGCGCTGAAGCCGTAGCTGAGCAACACGGCCAACACGCAGGCCGTGATCAAGAGCGCGTTCTCGCGCAGCTGGCTCGCGCCGCGCGTCACGGCGAAGGGCCCGCGGCGCAAGTCGAGGCGTTTGCCACGTCGGGTGCCGCGCGCTGCGAGGGCCCAGGCGAGCCCGAACACAGGTGACACGTCGCCGCCGCTCTTCGAGGCGGGCAGGTTCAGGGCTTCGGTGGGCACATCGAACAGGCTCGAGAGCCAGCTCACCAGGTTCGCGTCGCGGCTGCCCTCACCCATCAACAACATGCGCGAAGGGGCAGGGCCGCCATCGGCGCGATACTTCACGAGGCTCTGCTGCAGGGAGTGGCGCAGGGCTTGGGGGCTCTTCTTCGCCGCATCCGTGCCTTCATCGATCGTCCGCGCGAGCTCGACGGCTCCGTCGCGCACGATGCAGACGTCGGTGTGCACGTCGCGCAGGTTCACGAGGATCCACGCCTCTGCGGCGGGGGGCGTGATCGTCGAGAGCAGGCCATCGAGCGCTGCCGCGCCGACGGCCAGCTCCTTCGGGTCGATGCCCACTTCCTGCAGCGACTCGAGTGCGTCGCGCACCACGCCGTCGGGGACGGCTGCAGCGAGCAACTCGAGCTCGCCGTCGGCTTCCCGCACCTCCTGGTGATCCAGCACTGCCTCGTCGATCGGAAACGGCAAGAGCGGCTCGAGCTCGAAGGGCAGGACGTCGGCGGCCCGCTTGCGCGCGGCGGCCGGAATCTTCACCCGGCGCAACGAGGCGTGCGTGCCGTCGATCGCGGCCACGATGCCGTCGGGCGACACGCCCAGACTGCCGAGCAGCTCGTCCACGGCGGCTCGTACGGAGGCCTGGCTCTCGCCTTCTTCAGTGATGCGGTGGATGGGCACCTCGACGTAGCGTTCGGTCTCGTGGCTGCGCAAGCTCGTCTTGAGCAGGGCGCCACGCACGCTGCGTTTGCCGATGTCGATGCCAAGAATCAGGGCCATGTCGTAGCCTTTCAGAGCAGCCGCGAAGGGGTCGCGGCGAGAGCGCTAATCGATGCGGTAGTAGTAGTAGATGCCGAGGGGCGGCATGGCGCCCGCGTTGGGTGGCGGCGGCACCCAGCTCTTGTCGAACTGCAACACGGTGCGCAGGCGAGTTTGCACGCTGCCCACGCGCGCCGTGACCTCGAAGGAGAGGATCTCGGCACGCGT
>CAYNOM010000724.1:0-3711 GCA_964398415.1 uncultured Polyangiales bacterium
CCCGAACAAGTGATTGGTCCCGAACGCGCGGTTGATGATGGTGGGCGTGTTGAGCTCAAGGGGGGTTATGCCCACGGCAGTCACACGTCCATCCGTGAAGCTCTGCCCCACGTTGTGGCAAGTCGCGCACGAGAGCAACTGCCCGGTGCCGCTTTGAGCCTGGCTCACGCCCGCAGCGTTCGTCGAAAGCACGGGCGAGATGAAGAGCACATTGCCCACCGCGACGAGCTGTCTGAAGGCAGCCTCGCGGCCAGGCCTGGCAAACTCCGCGAAGGCGCTCGGAATGCGCAGGTCTTCTGGCCGCACGAAGCGCGGGAAGCCATCGGCCTCGAGGCTGAGCTGACGCGGATTGGTGGCGCTGAAGAAACCCGCAAGCAGGCGGCGCGCCTCGGCTGGCGTCAGCAGGTCTGCTCTTCCGGCGAAGGTACCCGCAGAGCCTGCGATCTCTTCGTCACGGAGTGGCGTCTTGTGAAACACCAGCTCATCCACGAACAAGACCTCGCCCGACGGACAGTTGGTGCAGGCTCCGGCGGGTCCTACCTTGATCATCTCCGGGCCCTCTGCCGTCGCGCGGAACACGGCGCCCGTGGAAAAGCCCTGATTCGAGGCAGACACGCCATTGACGATCAAGGAAACCGAGTTCGGTGGTCTCACGCGGATGGTGGCGTGCGTCCACTGAGTCGCCTGCTGTGCAGGCGTATTGAGCAGGCCCGAGAAGGGCAGAACCCGAGTCGAGGTCAAGGTGCTGGTCTGCCGTTGACCGCTCGGCAGCGTGTACGACACCTCGGCCGTGAGCAGGCCGTTGACGATCTTGAGCGCCCAAAGCCCGTGGTGCTGCGCGAGCGTGAGCGTGGCGCCCGACGGATTGAACAGCGGGAGAAAAGCGAGCTCTGCCGTGAATCCGTCAGCGAAGCTCTCGCCTGAAAGGCACCCTTTGTTGCGCCTGCAGGGCGTGGTGCCCGCGACGACGACCGGATCGGCGAGGCGACTCGTCACGCTGACCGAGCTGCTTGCACGAAGACTGACGCCGGTACCCCGAAAGCCCGAGAGATAGCGCTCATCGGACCCTGCGGTGTAGACCTCGCCCACGAAGCGGGCTCCCCCCAACAGGTCACCGACGTACGGGTGGAGCTCGGGCAGATGCTCGCCACCGGGCTGGAAGAAGTCGGTGTTGCTCGATACGTCAGCGGTGCGCGGCTGTGCTCTCAGGTCGGAAGCAGCGAGATCGTAGAAGAGCTCGTTCATGGGCAAGTGCAGCATGCACTTGGGATGGACACTGCATGCGAAGGACGCCTCCCAGTACTGCATGTTACTTCCCAGCGGCCAGCCCGAGCTCGGCGTGAGCCCAAGGCCTTGGTAGTAGCCTCCCGCACTATCGAGGGCGTGGTTTTGCGTCATGAACTGAAACACCGGCCACTGACGCAAGACCGGAAACGACGAGTCTTGGCTCGCGCGGTTCTCGGCCCAGAACCCGGTAGACGTGTTGAGGAACAGGGGAGAGAATGGCCGGGTCAAGACCATCGAGGCCGCGTCGACATCTCCGGGAGGCGAGAGAAGGTTTTCCGGGTTGAAGCGACGCGTGTTGATGCCGCCGTCGATACGACGAATCATCCAGCCAGTGTACTGTCCGAAGGATACGTACTGCATCCCTGTGGAGCTCTCGAAGCCTTCGTTCCGTTCGAGCGCGCTCTCGTAAGGTTGGGCGTGCGGATGTGGCCGACAGAACACGTCCGTGCCCTCTGGCGTGATCCAGGGGTAGCCGCACCCCGCGATGTGAGTCGAAAGAAGACCGCCACCGGCGTCCCTGGGGGCAGATGGCTGACCGTCGGCGAGGTACAACGGGTGCGCCGCGAGCGTATACACGCGCGCAAAGAGCTCTTCTTGCGTGGAGCTGCAGTTGGGGTTGCCAGTAAAGGGATGAAGGTGGCGACAGATGCGCTCAGTGCCATCCACGTTGTTTCGCACGTTGTCGAAGAGCTCTTCGAGCGGACGCTGCATCGTCCAGGTACGGGGATTCCAAGGGGTCTCGTTGAAGCTCCAGTACCCCCTCTGGGTCACCAGCAGTCTGCCGTCTCCGGTCGCGCTTGGCTCGAGCGCCCACAGATAGAACGGGTTTGTGGGACTAGCACCGGAGATCTGAAACGGGGTTTTGTATTGGACGGCAATCACGTTTGGGGCAGCGGCGCGTGCCACCACGCCGGTGGTCGTATCTGGCCGGCGCGCGTCCACAGCTACTGCAAGCTCCGCCTGATACATGGGCAAGAGCAGCGCTCCCTCGCCGTGCTCATACCGGAAGGGCTGTAGGTGGATGAGTCGATAGCACTCGACGCGGCCGGTTGGTGCTGCGAGCGATTCACGTGTGGCCACCGAGGCGGCAAAGCAGTCCGCCGCCGTTTGGACGGCGAAGGGCTTGCCGCCTGGGGAAAAGCGTGGGTCGAAAGCGAGCGTACCCTGCCCGGAGTTGACCCAGGGGGTCAAGGCGCTACCCGCAGGAATCGCGGGACCACCATCGACGTCTGGTAGATCCATGGTCGTCGCGACGCGCCCCGGAGAGAGCACGCTTCGACCCTGACCCTGGGCCATCTTTGCGGCAAAGCGCGGTATGCCTCCGGACACTGCCAACTTGGGGTCCGCGAGCGCGATGACATTGATCGTCGTGTTGCCGTCCGACCAGAAGAGCCCCAAGCGTCCATCAGGGGTCAGAAGCTGTGGCGCAAAGGGTTGCGTCAGAATCGCATTGCGCTGCGTGACGGCAGGAATGCTCTTGCTCGCTGAGCCCATCAGCGCGTGCTCGCTCTGCTCGAGCTCTACCTGCGCCTCATCGTGACCGGCGTCCAGCGACACCTCGTCGTAGTCGGCTTGCCCCACACAAGCAGTCGCTACCACGAGCCACAGACCGGCCAGCGCCACGACGACAGCACGGCATTGCATGCAACGGGATTTGGTTCTGCTTTGCATGGTCGTAGGGCTTTCTGCCAGGGAGGGTGGCTGAGGCGATCGCTGGTTCGAACCACGAGGGCGGTCGCAGCTACCACGCGAGTAAGAGGACGACGCTAACAACCTACGCGCTGCCGGCAAGTCCGTATCACCCTGATCGGCGAAGGCTCGCGCCATGGACCTGAGCGACGTTTTCGTCGCTGTCAGTCGATGGCCCAATCACCCTGAACGTGTCTGGTAGAGGGTCGCTCGCCGCGTAACGTGGCGTTGCTCCAGGTCTCAGCGGCGCCGCCGCGCCAGTGAGCCCGAGCCCTCGTCCCACGGAGATGATCATGAAGCGAGCATCCACCGGCCGCACGATGTGCCTCACGGCCAGCGCCATCGCGCCCTTTTTCTCCGCCTGCGCACCCGAAGATCATGCGGCGATGCTCGAAGATGCCGACGCCGCGAACCTGGTCCCTCCCCGAGGGGAAGACATCCGCGGATTGAGTCAGGCCATCGCCCAAGTGGCAGGCAGGGCTCGGATCTCGCTTTCCAACTCTCGCGCCGCTGCTGGCTGCCCCGTTGCTAGAGGCCCGGGGTTTGGAACTGCTCAGGCTCGAAACCGAAAGGCCCGGCCTGAGCGGCCTCACCGTCGAGTCGCTGCAACTCGCTGACGCTGCAGCGGGCCTCAGCCTGCGGAGCGACGACGTCCGCATCGTCTGGGGCCAGCCTCTGCGGGGAATCCGCGACGGCCTGACCAGCGTCGTCATCGGCCGCATGGAAGTCCTCTAC
>CAYNOM010000725.1:0-3696 GCA_964398415.1 uncultured Polyangiales bacterium
GTCGGGATCTTCGACGAGGCGCACGCCCACGTTCATCGCGAGGCTCTCGGCAAGTTGTTGCACGGCGTCGATCACGGCGCTGCCCATGCCGCTGCCGTCGCTGTTGATCGTGAACGTGAGGGGCTTGCCCGAGAGATCGATGGCGGAGGTCGCCCGCGCCATGCTCTGCATCTGTTCGAGCGCGTAGCTGTCGCTGCCAGAGCGCACCGAGATCACGCGCACCCCACGCTCTTGCAGCTTCGCGCGCACGCCCGCCGCGCCGTCCCAGCGCTTGGCCGCGTAGCTCCCCAGCGTGCTTTGCGTGCGATCGCCGATCGTGACCTGATACCAGCCCGACTGGCTCGCATCGTAGCCCTTGAGCACCACGAGGTAGTCGCCCGGATCGAACACGCGCGTGATCTCCTCGCCACCCGTCTCCGCATCGCGGCACGCCAGGGCGGGCCGGCTGTTCGAGCCGTCGTTGATGCGCACGGTGTAGGGGCCGCTGCCGCCGCCACGGTCGACGTCGTTGCCCCGCATGACGAGGTAATAAGTGATCGGCGCACCAGCCTGATCGACGGCCTTCAGGTCGGCGTCGAAGGCCCGCGAGTTGCCGCGCACCTCGTTGTGGCACGCGAGCGACGTGGGCGCGGCGTCCGCGTCACGCAGGCTGAGCACGTACTGCCCCGCATCGTTGGCGCGACGACCGCGCAGGATGACCGAGTAGTCGCCCGCGGGCAAAGTCTGCTCCAGCATGGCGCGACGCCGGCCGAGGCCCTCGTAGTTGCACGCGATGAACTGTGGGGTCGCTCCACCGCGGCGCACGAGGGCTATCATGTTGTCGAAGTTGGGCTGAAGTCGCACCCAGCTCCCCGAGGTCTCGACGCGCACCCGTGTCGCCCGCGAGAGCGAGAAATCGAAGGTGGCATCACGCGAGGTGGCGGCCATGCCCTTGACGTCGCCGCAACCGCTGCTGCGAAAGCCGCCCGCTGCGTAGTTGGCGCGAATCGTGGACACCGACGAGTCGCCCCCCACGAAGCGAAACGACCTGCCGCTCAAGTCGCCGACCCCGAAGGAGCCGAGCTCATCGTTGGTGTTGGTGACCCTGACGTCTGTCGGCGCAAGCGGCGCGCCTGCGAACAGGGACAACGCCGCATCGAAGTCGCTGCCTTCAGCGGCAAAGCTCGCCGTCATGTCGGCGGCCACCCGAAACTTGATCACGGAGTCCGGGGCCCGGTCGCTGCCATTGTTTGGCTGGCCGTTCTGATTCTGCGAGTTGTTCTCGAAGCAGCCTAGGATCTCGCGCGGATAGTCGCCTGCGAGGGTCGTGCTGTCGCCCGTGAGTGTCAGCGCGACGTCTGCGGGAAGCACCCCGAGGTCAGCGGCTTGGGCTACCGTGTCGTTGGCGTTGCCGAGCGCGTTGAGATCCACCGAGACGGTCGTGGAGCTTCCCAGCGAGCCGTCGTCTTCGAGGACGGCCAGCATCGAATCGAAGCGCGTGCCCAAAGACGAGATGGTGAGCTCCTTGCGTGTGCCGACGCGGAAGCGGAAGGTCGCGTCGTGCCCAGCATCGTGATCGAAGGTCGTGCTGCAACCGAGCCTGTCGGCGCCGAGATCGGCCCGCATCCCGCGCGTGTCGCCCGTGTACGTGATGAAGGTCTGGTCGACCGTGCCGACGTCGTGGGCAGAGCCCAGGTCTTCGTTCTCGTTGCCCACCACGGGCACGTACGCGGCGCCAGTGCCCAAGCGATTGCCGGCGAGCACGTTCGCGTCGTAGTCGATCGGCTGGTCCACGTTGCGATGGCGCGTGCTGCTCCACTCCCGACCCAGTGTGCCGTCACGGGTAGTCGGGCCGTTCATCATCGGCGCGTCGCTGATCAGAATCACGATCGGCAGCGCGTCGCTGCGAAAGCACGGATAGCCCCAGGTGCCCTTGGGACAGTCGAGCCGCTTGGGCACCGCGGGCCTATCCCACCCCACGTAGAGCTGGTCGCCCGTCGCCACGGAGTACAGGGCCTGAATCGGTGCCTCGGCCCAGTTGTAGTTGCCCGCCGTCTCGAAGGTCGAGATGGCCTCGCGCGCGACTGAGACATCATCCGAGATGTCGGCACGATGCTCGAACACGGCGATGTCGGGGGGACCGTACTCGATGCCGCGAGCATCGGGTCCCGTGAACGGGATCTCGCGAAACCAGCCGGCGCCGATGCGCGCGTTGCGCACGACACAGGCGATGTTGCCCGCGATGCCCTGAGTCTTGAGTTGATTGTCTGGAACACCATCGAAGTCGCGATCGGCACACTCGGTGGTGCTCGAGCTGCGCAAGAACGAGCCGCTCGTCAGGTCGGTCACGAGCTGATCGCGCTCCTCGGCCATCGAGCCGGTCATGTCGAGCAGGAAGTAGACGTCGGCGGTGCGCAGAAAGAAGCGGATGTCGAAGCTCGCGCTCTCACTCTCGCCAGGCTCGAGATCCATGAAGATCGTCGGGTGGTCGGTCTCGAAGGGACGCTCACCCACCACCTCGTCGAAGTCGTCGTGAATGCCGTCGCAGTCGACGTCGGGCGCCGTGCCGGGAACGCAGCTCTCGGGCGAAAGCGGCGCGCCCGCGTCGGGGATGGTCCAGTGGATCGTGATGCCGCCGCCATCGGCGAACACCACATCGTCGGAGTTGTGGCCGCCCAGGGCGTCGGGTGAGGGCTCGAGCGGATCGTCGACGCGATAGCAGCCGGGGTCGCAGGGATCGCACTGCACGTGCGCGCCGCTCGGATCGATCAGCCCGCGGAGCACGGAAGACAACTTCGAGGGCGCGTCCAGCTCGAAGGTCGCGATGCCTTCACAGGCGGTGAACGCGCCGTCGCGGCAGTAGCGCGTGCCCGTTTTGCACAACAGCGCACCGTGCTCGAGCACTTCCGCGCTGAGCTGACAGTCGACGGGCTCTGTACCGTCGTCGCAGGCGCAGCCTTCCGCGGGCCGGCGACATGCGGCACAAGCGGCATGCGTCGAAGGGTCGGTGTCGTCGCAGTCGGGGCCGGCTTCGCAGCGCGTTCCGAAGCCATCGCCATCGGCGTCCACACACACGGCCGCCCAGGTCTCGGGCAAGGGGCTTTCTGCAGGCTCAGCCTCGTCGACGCAGCCCAGGGCCCCCAGACACAGTCCCAACAGCGGTGGGATCGTGCGCGGCAGAATCGAGCGACGAGGGGGCAACAACGACATGGACGAGCCTCACGACTGCGCGCGCGGAGGTTGAGTCGACACCCGAGGCGCAATGGAGACATTCCCATTGGAATATTCGAGCAACAAGGCAATTTGCTCTAACTGCGATGGAAATTTGCATTTCCACAGGAACGTGTCGCGGGTTGCACCCTGGGAGCACGCGAGATCACGCCATGTAGATGGAAGCCTCAGAAAAACCGGAGAATCGAACGCTCTCAGAACGGGCTGCCGATCGCCGTCAGGTCGAGTCCGGCCGGCAGCATGTAGCTCGTGAACGGCGCATAGCCGTAGAGGATGAGACCCACGCTCGTGCCGTTGACGCCCTCGACGCGGTGCTGTCCCGACACGGTGAGGCGCTCGGTGGCGACGGTGAAGCCGCTCTGTCCCACGGCCTCGAAGCCCTCGACGAGCTTACCGTTCAACATCACGCGCGCGTTCTCGCCGGCGATCAGATTGACGAAGCGATCGGAGTAGGTGTCGGGCGCCAGGAACACGTACGTGGAACGG
>CAYNOM010000726.1:0-3689 GCA_964398415.1 uncultured Polyangiales bacterium
CAAGACCCGCGGGTGATCGGAGTCGTAGCCGCGGTGGGTAGCGAGATCGAAGGCGATCGACAGGCCCATCTGACCTGCAGCCAGGTTGCGCCGATAGAAAGCGTTCGACTCCTCGGCCGTGGAAAAGCCCGCGTACTGGCGGATCGTCCAGGGCTTCTCCGCGTACATCGTCGGGTAGGGCCCGCGCACGAAAGGGGCGATGCCCGGCATCGTGTCGAGGTGGTCGCACGGCGCGAGGTCTTCGGCGGTGTAGAGCGGCTTCACCGGCAGCTGCTCGGGCGTCAGCCAGAGGATGTCGTCGGCGGAGCGCCCGGTGTCGCGCTGGGCGCGTGTGCGAAAGGCGTCGAGCGAGCTGCCCGTCGTCGAAAGGCCCTCGAAGGGGATGTCGGCGAAGCTCGGAATCTTGGACATCACACAGCTCCCGCGCGCTCGAGCAGCGAGCGCAGTGACTCGTAGACGTTCATGCCCATGAAGATGAAGTCGGTGACGCCAGCCTCGCGCAGCTCACGCTCGCGCTCTTGGGGCTTGCCGGCGAGCACGACGGCCTTGGCCCCACGCGCCGTGAGGGCCTTGGCCGCGTCGACCGCCATGCTCTCGTAGACCGCGTCACTCGAGCACAGGACGCACACGGACGCGCCGCTCTTCTCGAACGCTTCGGCCGCCTCGCTCGCCGTGGCGAAGCCATCGTTCGTGAGCGCCTCGAACCCACCCGACTCGACGAAGTTTTGTGCGAACATGGCGCGCGCCTTGTGCTCGGAGATGGGGCCGAGATTGGCGAGAAATGCCCTGGGTCGTGCGCCCTTTGCGGAAAGGTGGCGGTCGGCTGCGTCGCGCAGCGACTCGAAGCTCTGAGCAAGGCGTGATCGTACGAGTGCAGGCACCGTGGCCGCTTCGCCCGAGCGGAGCGCCTGCTCCACGTCAGTGAAGGCGGCGCCTTGGGTGAGCGCGGCGATGGCGGCCTCGACGGCGTGACCTGCCTCGATGCGCAGCGACGACAGGGCCTGTGCGCCTGCCGCGCGTGCAGCGTCGACGCGTGCGCTCAGCTGGGCTGCGTCGGCGGCGGGGCGCACTACGGCTTGTTCGCGCACGTTTGGAAACTCGTTCACGCCGGTGATGGCGACCTTACGCGCCTTGACGGCCTGCTCTTCGCTGTCGAGTTGGGCCTTCAGCTCGCGCTGCAGGCTGCCGTCCGACAACAGCGCGACCAAGGTGCCGCGCTTCTCGAAGCTCTGGAGCGTCTGCCAGGCCTTCGCGGCGAGCTGTTCGGTGAACGACTCGACGTAGTAGCTGCCACCGGCGGGGTCGACCACGCGGTTCAAGCTCGACTCGTAGCGCAACAGGTGCTGCGTATTGCGCGCGAGTCTGCGCGCGAGCTCATCCGAGGCGCCGAGCAGCTCGTCGAAGCCGCCCGTGGTGATGGCGTCGGCGCCACCCGCTGCCGCCGAGAAGCTCTCTGCCGTCGCGCGCAGCAGGTTGACCCACGGATCGCGCTGGGTCTTGGTGCGCCGCGAGGTGCGCGCGTGAATCACCATGGCTTGCGCGTCGACGCCGCCGCCGCTCTTGTCGACGACGTGCGCCCACAGCGCGCGGGCTGCGCGCAGCTTTGCGATCTCGAGGAAGAAGTCGCGTCCGATGCTGAAGCTGAACGTGAGCTGTGCGGCGGCCTCGCTGACCGTCAGGCCCCCGTCACTCAGCGCACGCAGATAGGCGAGGCCCGTGGCGAGGGCGATGGCGATCTCGTCGACCGCGTTCGCGCCGGCCTCATGGTAGGGAGCGCTGTCGACGAGCATGCTGCGCACACCGGGCGTGTGCTGCTTCGCGTACTTCGCCAACATCACCGCTTGCTCGAACGTGTGTGCGAGGGAGCTCGGCAGGGCGCCGCGCTCGGCGAGGGTGCCCAAGGGATCGAGGCCGAAGCTGCCGCTCAGCGCGGAGAGCTTTACGCTGCGCTTCTTGGCCAGCGCGATCACACCCGCTGCGAACACGAAAGCGTCTTTTTGGGCGCTGAGCTGAAGGGGGGTCTTGTCGAGCGGGGCGTGCTCGAGCAGGCGTTCGAGGTCGCTCAGGCTCGTGCACACGACGCGATCGAGCGCGCCGCCCGACACCTCGCACGTGAGGCGCAAGAGCAAAGAGCTCGCGTCGCCGGCTAGCTCCTCCGCGACGGCTTCTGCAGCCGCGTCGAGCTCGGGCGCTGCGATCTCCGCGCGGACGTCCCAGCCCATCTCGACCGCACCTAGCGCGGAGCTGCCACGGGTGAAGGGGGGGACGCCGGGGAAACCTGAGGGATTGTCGCGGGCGACGTCCTTTTGCGTGTAGAGCGGCTCGATGTCGAGCCCTGCGACGCGCCGGACCAGCTTCTTGTCGAACGGCGCACCCTTGAGGTCGCGCTCTACGAGCTGTCGCCAGGTGTCGTAGGACACGGGCTCGAACTCGTTCAGCTTCTGTTTGTCGCCCATAGCTTGCCTCGCCGACCGGGGCCTTCGTACACACCGCTTTCCACCCCGCAAAGTCGGGCCATGGCGGGCTTTCCACGAAGGTTTTCGGGAGCGGGCGCGAACGGACGCGAACGGACCCCTGGTCCGTCGTGGGATAGCTGCGTCTCGTGCGGCGAGCAAGGACTGAAGCGGCCGTGTACGAATCTCGCGCTGCGGCAGGCTCAGGATCGCGCGCTCGGCTCGCTTTCGACGCGTTCGAGCCACTTGCGATAGGCCAGGATGGCGGCGTCCTCGCGGACCGGCACGCGGTAGGGCGGGTAGCCCGCATCGAGCTGTTTTTGCAGTCCCTCGAGCAGCGCAATGTCCTGATCGAGGATCTTCTGGGCGCTTTTCGCCATCGGCGCGCCGCCGAGGGAGGCCACCATGCCGCCGCGCATGTAGATGCGATAGAGCAGGCGCGTCGTGCGCCGATCGATGGGCACGCAGTAGGCGATGTGCACCTGCATGAACGCGGGCGGTCCGAAGTTGAAGTAGAGCGTGGCGCCGCAGGGCTCCTGAAAGCGGCTCGTGACGCCGCCGCCCCCGGAGCGCAGACTGCGAAAGCCCCACTCGTCGCGCTCGATGTCGATGTCGTAGGGGCGTGCGTGCGCAGGAGAGGAGATCGAGCCCTCGTGCACGAAATGCACGTGCGCTGGGTCCATGAGATTTTCGATCAACAGGGCGTGATCGAAGGCGAGCGTGCGTGCGAACTGCGTGTGCCGCCACTCGGGCGAGTCGGCGTACTTGCGCTCGAAGTCGAACATCTCGGGCTCGCTTTGGGTCGGACTCGTGCCGCCGCCGAAGACCCACACGAGGCCGCCGCGCTCGCATGCCGCATAGCCGCGCACCGTGGCGGCCTTGGGGATGCGCTCGTCTGGTTTGAGCGTCGGGATGCCCACGCATTGCCCCGCGCCGTCGAAGCGCCAGCCGTGATAGGGGCACTCGACGGCGGCTCCCCGCACGCGTCCGAGGGAGAGCCGCGCCGAGCGGTGGGCGCAGGCATCTTCGACCGCGTGCACCGCGTCGCCTTCGGTGCGGTAGACCGCGAGCGGCATCTCGAGCAACTCCACGCGCTTGACGTGCCCGCGCTCGAGCTCTTCGCTGAACAGCACGGGATACCAGAAATCAGACAGCGCCATGCCCCACCTCCCGCAACGCGCAGTACGTCGTCACGGGGCGGGTCAGCGCTACGCCGCTCCCCTCGTCGCGCGGGTG
>CAYNOM010000727.1:0-3682 GCA_964398415.1 uncultured Polyangiales bacterium
CGATCGGTAAGGCGGGTGTGCCCACGCTGTCGTGCTGGTCGAGCAGCGATAGCTTCACGCCGGAGCGCTACCACCTTGCGATCTGCGAGGCGGGGCGACGAGCCGGCGTGCGCGTCGATCACGTCGTCGTGCAGGATCCCGAGCCGCGGCGTGAGGCTGGGGCAGGGCACAACTTCGCTGGCATCGAGGCCGAAGCCATGGCGCGCACGGTTTCCTTTCTCGAGTCGTTGTAGGCGTCTGTGGGGGCGGGGCACGGGTACGGCCCTTGCAGCTATGCCCGTTACGCGCTCAGTGCGTGGATGTGTGGGCCGACAAGGGGACGTGCAAACTCAGATCGAGCCGCGTTCCCGGGGTGTTCGAGGAGGCAAACATGGTGAAGCAATTCCGTGACGTTGCGTTGATCTCAGCGGCGTTCGCATTGGCCCTGCCGGGGGCGGTCTCGGCCCAGGAGTGCGATACCGATCGCGATTGTCCGATTGGCAAACTATGCGTTTGGTCGGGCGGAGATGTCGCGGTCTCCGACCCGGCTTGCGAGGGACCCGACTGCCCGGTTTCGAGCGACGACCCGGCACCCGAGCCGGTGAAGGGCAGCTGTGAGACGCTTCCCGACGGCTATTGCACGGTGCAGTCGGATTGTGCCGAGGGCCTCGCGTGCGTGATCCCCACGGTGGGCAGCGACTGCGCCGAGGCGCCTCCTCGCGAGACCGAATCGGGCGGTGCCATCGCGAAGCAAAGCGACTGCGTCTCGACCTCCGAGCCAGCGCCTTACGGTTACTGCGTCCTGCCGGAGATGCCGTGCACTTCGGACGAGCAGTGCTTGGCGGGTCTTACCTGCGTCACGGACGAGGAGACGGGCAGCGGCTCGGGCAGCTCCGAAGGCGGCGTGAGCGTCGACCCCGGTCCCGCGCCTGACCCCAAGCCCACCGAGAAGCAGGCCGCGTCTGGCTCCTGCGAGGTCGTGCTCGTGGACTGCGACACGAACAGCGACTGCTCGGGCGGCTACGTGTGCACCGTGGTCAGCTCGGGCGAGGCGTGCAGCGGTGGGGGCTCTGGTGGGTCTGCCAGTGGCGCGACTGAGGGCGGTGCCGAGCCCACCGAGGCGGTGACGAAGCAGGTCGACGAGCAGTGCGAGACGTTCACCGAGAAGGTGTGCTTTCCGCCGCAGAGACCGTGCAACTCGGATGCGGAGTGTGGGGCCGAGTCGAGGTGCTTCGAGTTCACGCCCGACGGGCTCGAGCCTCCCCAGGGGTGGAACGTGACGGGCGATCGCGCCAAGAGCTGTTTGCCCGAGGGCCTCGCGCTCGCCGCTCAGGCAGAGCACGTGGGCGGCGGACGCGATGGGATTGCCACAGCGGCCAACGACTCGAGCGACGAAGCAGCCAAGGGCGAGAGCGCCGGGGCAGGTTCGGGCGGCGGCGGTGGCATGTGCGCCGTCTCGTTCGCTAGCTCCTCGACGTCGTTGGCCAGTTGGTTCGGGCTCGCGTCGTTGCTCGCGCTTGCGCTGCGCCGCCGCCAGAGGGCGTGAGCCCCGGCGCTCAATCGTCGCGCTCTACCTTCGTGCGGCGCGACTTCTTCTCGGATTGCTCGCGCTTGCCCTGAAGGCGCCGGCGCTGCGATGACTTGGTGGGCTTCGTGGCGACGCGGCGCTTCGGGCGCACGAGGGCCTGCTTCACGAGCGCGATCAAGCGCTCGAAGGCGGCGTCGAGGTTACGCGACTGCTCGCGATGCTCTTGGCTCGAGATCAGGATGCGGCCTTCGCTGTCGACCTGGCGGCCTGCGAGCGTGGCGAGACGTCGCTTCGTGTGCTCGTCCATCCAGGGCACGAGAGCGGGGTCGAACGTGAGCTGGATCTTACTCTCGGTGCGGTTGACGTGCTGCCCGCCCGGACCCGACGCACGCGCGGCCTTCCAGCTGAGCGATTCGCTGGGCAGGCTGCGCGTGGCATCGATGGCCAGGTCCGGCATGGCGCTCAGCATATCATCGGGGGCTCTTGAGAGGGCGCTACCTGCGTGCTGCGGCTTTCGTTACGATGACGTGGGGCGGTCGCCCCCGTCGAGGAGGAGCCACGATGAGCTGGATGGCATGGAGCAGTGCGCCCGGCGCGCCGCAGATAGGTCCCTTGAAGAACGTGCCGCCGAGCAAGCTTTATGCGGGCGATATTCGCGATCACAACTGGCCCGAGAAGGCGACGCTCGAGGCGTCGGAGACGTTCATCACGGAGGCGCCCGACGCCGGGGTGTGCGACGGCATGCCCTTTGTGACGGATCGTTTGCGTACGCTGCTCGAGGCGCAGGGGGGCATCCTCAAGGCCGTCGCGGTGCGTCTGGGGCGAAAGCACGTGGCGACACGCTACGCGGTGCTCGCTGCGAGCCGGCTCAATTGCATCAAGTGGAGGGAGAGCGATGTTACTTGGAAGGGCAAGGAATTTGCGGGCTACGTGACGTCTGCGCGTCGCGTCGTACCGGTGCTCTCGAACCTGGCGAGCCACACGCAGGGCCTGGTGTACGCGGCATACCTGCCCAACGTGGTGCTAGTGCGGAGCGATGTGATAGACACGCTCCGCGCCACCGGCGCGACAGGGCTGCATTTCGTGCCGCTTGACGACCTACGCATCTCCTTCGGAGCGCCCTCTGCAGCGGAGCGGCGCGCTGAGGCGAGCGCCCTCGCGGAGTGGAAGGCAAAGGCCGAAGAGCTCGCGCGACAGGCCGTGGCGAGCGGTGAACGCGACGAGATGGAGGGGCTCGATGCGCAGGGCATGGAAGACCTGGCCGATGACGCGTGGGTGCACTACGGAGTCGCCGGCTTGGAGGGGCTCGACATCCCTTTGGGGGAGCACGCCGCGGAGGTTGGTGCGGCATTCCGAGCGGAGATGGTAAGGCTGTTGAAGGCGCGGGGGTAGTGGGGCCGCCGAGCTACTCGCCCGATCCCGCGGCCTCTGCAGCGGGCTGCTCTCGAATCAGCGCGCGCACCGCCTCCAGTGATGACGGGTCGTTGAGCGTCGCGTCGTGCCCACCCGTGACTTCGACATGGCGCACGAGGCGCTCGCCGAGCAGCGCAGGCATCTTTCGCGCGTGAACGTCGGGTGCGTACACCTGGTCATCGCTGGCGGAGACGATCAGCACCGGCCCGCCCATGGCTTTAAGCTTCGAAGGCATCTCCCAAGCGCCCAGCACGATGGGAAACAGCCACTCGGCCAAGCCGGGGGGGGCGATGCCGGGTGACAAGAGTGTGGTCGATGCGAGACGTTGCTCCGTGTGTGAAAGACTCTCGCCGAGCAGCGCGGCCGCGTTGGCGCCGAGGGAAAACCCCACAGCGTGCACCTGTTCTGCCTTCACGTCGTGAGTTGCGCGCAGATGCTCGAGCACTGCCTGTGCGTCAGCCCCGAACGTCGTCGGCGCAGCCTGTCCCGTCGAGGTGTCGAAGCCACGGTACGCAAAGCTCGCGAAGCCGTGGGGATCGTCTGGCTCGAGCAGAAGCTCGGCGTAGGCGCGGGCGCTGCGCAGCATGTGAGCGTCGTTGCCGCCGAAGTACACGACCCAGTCTGCGTCGGGCACCTTCGGCAAGCGCACCAAGCCGACCAACGTCGCTCCTGGAACGGACAGCGACTCGAGCTGAAACCCTTCCGACGCGAGGGCCTGTACTTCGCTCTCGTCGCAGGGACGAAGGTCGAGCGCAGAGCCCT